>NZ_CP120853.1:6057500-6357500 GCF_042465725.1 Microcoleus anatoxicus
AGGTGTGTGGGGTGGCGATGGAAATTGCCAGAGTCGGTTTGAAACTGCTATAAGTGCGATCGCCCCTAACGCCCAAGTAATTGCACCCCGACATGAACCAGCTTTTGGTGCCGGCTTGTTAGCCTTAAATACTCTTAACCATTGAATGTTGAGTCTTGAGTGTATCTTCCTTATCTTCCCAAACTTCTAAAATTTCCTGAGTCGATCGATTTTTTGAATTTTTAAAACTTTTGATTATCTACCTTATCTTCCCAACTTGAGGAATTCCCACCTGTCATCATTAAACTATCAAAGGAACGGGAAATCAGAAAAAGTTTAGCAGTTGTGCATTACCAAGTAAAGCAAAACCGAAGCAAGGAGACAATTTATATGATTACTTCTCAAACATTGCGATCGACCACCGCAGCCATCCTCGCCCTAGGAATTACCCTAGGAACCAGTGTCCCACTGGTGGTAGCTACTCCCGCCACCGCCCAAAGATACTCCCAATTGGATAGTAGTATCAGAATTCCAGCAGGCAGTGTAATTCCAGTGAGCTATGAAAAAGATAAAATTGTGGTAACACCCGATGAAACCGCACCTTTAACTTTAAGAGTAGCACGAGACATCCGCACGGCTCAAGGTAGAGTTTTAATCCCCGCAGGTAGTGAAATTGTCGGTCAACTGCAACCTGCTAGAAGGGGTAATCAAAAGGGTACTCAATTTGTGGCTACAGAACTAATTGTTAACCGCCGCCAACGCTATCGGATTGATGGAAATTCTGGCATTATTACCAGAACCGAAAAAGTTCAAAAAGGTGCTAACGGAGGTTCCGTCGCCCAAGGTGCAGCATTGGGCGCCGCCGCCGCCGCCGCCCTGGCTGGGATTACCGGCGACAAAGCCATCGCCACTGAAGAAGTATTGGGTGGTGCTGGGATCGGTGCTTTAGCGGGGGTATTGTTCGGGCGACGCAGTGTGGATGTGATAGTGATTCGCCCGGAAACAGATTTGGGAATCAGATTGCGATCGGATATCGTCTTGCGCTAAAATCAAACTCTTTCTAATTTCTTTTGGTGTGGGCTTCTTGGCTGCCCAAAAAAGCAATTTAGATGGGTTAAATCCTAGCAGTTTTTAGTGGTAAAACATTGTCGATCGCAAATTTATTATCTCCCGAACATTGGCTAGGCATACTATTCAGGTTATGCCTAGCCTTATTAGTTGGTGGAATTATTGGGTGGGAACTTGAAATACTCACCCCCGCTAAAGCAGCGGTGATTCTTGACGCTTCATCGGGTCTTGCTACCGAGGTAGTCTCACAGTCCCTCTGCGCCCGTTTAAAGTCGTGGCGATTTCCCATCCCGACTTGAGCTATATTCCTAGCTGCATTTTCATCTCTATCTTGCTCGGTGCCGCAACTTAAGCAAAGTACCGAGCGGATAGATAAATCGATTTTACCCCACTTAAACCCACAGTCTGAACATATCTGGCTAGTAGGTTCCCATCGGCTGATGACCTTAAACTCTCTGCCAAACTTCTCTGATTTAGCCTCGCAAAGCGTTCGGAATTCGTACCATCCTTGCTGGCTAATAGCCCTCGAAAGTTTCCGATTCTTGACCAGGCCGGAAACGTTTAAATCTTCCAAAACAATCACTTGGTTTTCGTTGATTACTTTGGTTGACAGTTTGTGCAGAAAGTCTTTTCGGCTGTCACCAATCTGATTGTGCAACTTGGCAATTCTCATGCGAGTCACATTCCGTCTTTTGGAATCTTTTGGTTGACGAGCCAACTTGCGTTGTAATTTACAAACTTTCCGGTCTAGCTTTTTATAGCTAGGACTTTCGGCTTTTTCGCCATTGCTCATCACCGCAAAGGTTTTAATCCCTAAGTCGATACCGATGCTGGGGTTTTTAGCTTCAGTCTGAATTGGTTGAATCTCTACAACAAAGCTCAGGAAATAGCGGTTTGCACAGTCCTTAATTACCGTGACCGAACTAGGTTCAGATGGTAGCTTTCTCGACCTGATGGGATTGACAATTCCAATCTTGGCTAAATAAACTCCATCACCTTTGATTGAAAATCCGCCAACCCGAAAACGTGCCGACTGGCTGTTGGTTCTTTTTTTGAACTTAGGATATCCGACCTTAGACCCCTTTCTCTTTCCTTTGCATGAGTTGAAAAAGTTCTTAAAAGCAACATCTAAATCGGCAACTGATTGTTGTAGTGGGATGCACGACACATCCCCTAGCCAAGCCCTTTCTTCAGTATTCTTGGCTTGGGTAATGACGATTTTTTGCAAATCTGCCGAACTTGGTTTCTTGTCAGACTGTTTGCACAGGGCAAGAGCATCGTTCCAGACTACGCGCACACAGCCGAACATTTGAGCTAGGCTATGCTGCTGTTGGCTGCTTGGGTAAAATCTGTAGCGATATCTTGCTTTCATTGCTTGTGCTAGAATTGGTCTGCAACTAAATAATATCAAAGAATATATTAGAAATCAAGAAAAGCCGTCAAGCGAAGGACGGGGCTTGTATCCCATTTTTTTGGTCAACTCCGACACAAACCAGCCGGCTTGAGAACACATATGTTAGTCAGTATGGGTTCTGCACTGTTTGTTTTAATCCCCTTAGCACTTGGTAAAAATGAAAATGTACGAGATGCCATAGAGCGTGTAATTCAAGGTATTGCCGCCGGGGTTGGCTTTTTGGGAGGGGGAGAAATCCTGCGATAATCTAAACAAGAAATAGGTGAAGTAGAAGTTCACGGACTCACATCCGCGGCCGCTATTTGGGTGTCCGCAGCTTTGGGGAGTGCGGCAGGCTGTGGCTTGTGGGAACTTGCCTTAATAGGCGCTTTACTATCGCTGTTCGTTCTGAGGTTTATTAAAAAACTAGAACGCCACAAATAGCACTAAAACATATCTCAAAAAAACAGGTTTGTCCGTCCCTAGGTGTCTATTGGTTGTGAAAAAAACTGCATATCATTTGACCAGAATATTTTTGACCAAACGGCACAAGTTTACCATCTTTTTTTACAGTGCTGCGACTACGACAGTTGTAAATTTCCCTAGGCTTTTTCACTCCATCAATACTCAAAATAGCCCTGTATTCCCAATAGTTTTTGGCGCTGCGTTTGAGATCGATAATACAAATCTGCTGTCCGTTGTAATTGCGGCATACAGATGCCTTAGCTGGCAGCGCGACCCAGAAAAATAATATTAATAAAAGGACAAAGGCAACACATTTCACGATTTAGTCTCTATGCTAGGGCATCACCTCTATCCTACAACATCGTAGAATAACTGTACGAGACCGGAACTGTAGGTTTGACATCCAGTTAGCTGCAAATTTGTAGCAGTTGTGGGAGTGGCAAATAAAGGAATGCCTTCGCCCAAAACAATTGGATGGACCGAAAGAATCAGCTCGTTTATCAATTTTTTTTCCAGACAATTGCGAATCAGTAGAGAGCCTCCAACTAACCAAATATTTTTGCCCTCAAGCCGTCGCAACTCCTTGACAAGATTATCTACATCTGCTACAGGAGTGACATCATGTTCTGTTTGAAAATTAATATTCTTAGTTAAAACATAACTCTTTTTTTCCTGATAGGGATACTCGCCAAAAGTTAAAACTTGCTCGTAAGTTTTTCGCCCCATGAGAATTGTATCGATGCTATTTAAAAAATCAGTATAACCATAGTTTTGGTCAGTAAACAGCCAGTCAATCTCGCCCTGGCGTCTGGCGATATAACCGTCTAAACTAGATGCAATGAATAGTATAATTTTACGCATGACTATACCGAACTCTATATAAATATTATAGCGGTTTTGTGTTCTTCCACACCATAACCTCCCTGTGATTAACAAAATATTGGACATATACTACAAGGTAAGTTAATATAAAGATTGAGACATTATTCATTTTAATCGAAATTACTTGTAGCCCAAGAGTTGCCGTTGAAAAAGGAAGCTACTTATTTATGAAAAAAATTAACCGTGTTGCAGTGATTGGAGGGACCCACGGCAACGAACTCACAGGAATTTACCTAGTGAATAAATTTGAGCGATCGCCCAATTTAATAGCACGCTCGAATTTTAAAACTGTTGCCATGCTAGCCAATCCCAAAGCGTGCAAAATTGGCAAACGTTACATCGATATCGACCTCAATCGTTGTTTTTTACGACAGGATTTAGAAAATTATCATCTCTCGACTTACGAAGCACTACGAGCCAAAGAAATCTACCAAATGTTTGGCTCAAACAATACGGATAATCCCGATTTAATTATCGATTTGCACAATACCACCGCCAACATGGGTATCACATTTATTCTGGATAGCCAGCATCCATTTAATCTGGAGTTAACTGCTCATTTAACATCTGTTGCTCCCAACATTAAGGTACTGGTTTCGGGAAGACACAATCAAGATAGCTCTGTGTTGCGATCGATTTCCCCGTTAGGATTTACCCTGGAAGTTGGTCCGGTGGCTCAAGGGATATTGGATGGCAGTTTATTTCAGCAAACTGAGGAGATTATTGGCACAATTTTAGACTATGTAGAACTATATAATCAGGGAAAAATCCCTCCCGCAGAAAATCCCCTCACAATTTATGAAAAAATTCAGACTATCGACTATCCCAGAAATGAGTTGGGAGAAATTCAGGCAATGATTCATCCTCGACTGCAATTCAGAGATTATCAACCGCTGCATCCAGGCGATCCGATGTTTTTGACCTTTGACGGCGATGAGATTTTATATGAAGGTATATCGACGGTATATCCAGTGTTTATTAACGAAGCTGCTTACTACGAGAAAGGGATTGCGATGTATTTAACTCAAAAGCAAAGGGTTGGTTATTAGTTATTTGTTATGAGTTATTGATGATTGCTCATCGGTAATTTATTGAGAGGAATTTTGGTCAAAAAATTCTTCTGTAGAAGCAGGAAATGATGAGCGAGATTGTTTCCATACTTCCAGACTCATAATGCAGGCTATCAGCCACACCAAACCAGCCGTATAACCTGCAATGATATCCGTAGGCCAGTGAACTCCTAGATAAAGCCGACTCAAACCAATAACCGCAACTAATAGAATTGTTAAAATGTAAATCCACCAGCGCTGTTTCGGAAAGCGGGAGCCCAAAAAATATCCTAGCAAACCATAAATAACCATTGACACCATCGCGTGTCCGCTAGGAAAACTGTAAAATCTAACGTCTACTGCACGCTCCCAAAGTTGAGGCCGAGCGCGAGCAAAAACTTTTTTTAACAGTAGGTTTAAACCCACCGCTCCGGCACCAGCCATAGCAATAGTGGTGGCTTCGGATCGATGTTGGATAGTCCACAAAATAATCACCAAACTCACACACAGCGCTAGTAACAAATTCGGTTCCCCCAAAAATGTAAAGCCGATCATTATTCGATCGCGCAGTGGAGTGTGCAATTCCTTCAGAGTGAGTAAGATAGAGGTATCGAAAGCATAAGTTTCTTTTTCCAGAACTTCCTTGGCGAGGGTGGCAAATCCCCACAGCGCCAAACCAGCGATAGCAAGTCCGGCCAACCGAATGATTGAAATGAGCGATCGAATTCTAGAGCGCATTCATTTAACTAATTAAAAATCACTAATCCCAGATAGACAATAATACAACAAATCTAGGAAACGAAAATACCCGATCGACCGTCTATATTCTCGATTCACTATATTTTGAACAATTAATTGATTTTTGGGACTACCCACCTCAGCTTTTAGCAACCATCGGCCAATGACTTTACTCTCAAACAAACAGATTTCGGCAATTTTCCTGGCTTTGGGGTTGACAACTATCTCTAGCTGTGGTATGCAAAACGCAGTCAATACATCCCTAATCGCAGCCAACACCATCGCCCAAAATCTAGTCTCCACCGCAGTGGCCCAAAAGCCCAACATTCCCCAATTTGGTCAACCCATCGACTGTACCCTGGGCAAAGATTGCTTTATTTTGCAGTATTTCGATCGCGATCCGAGCCCAGCCGCCGTTGATTTTGGGTGCGGACGCCAAACCTACAACGGCCACGATGGTACGGACTTCGGCATTCCCGACGCCAAAGCAATGGCAAAAGGAGTCCCAGTTATCGCCTCCGCCGCCGGCAAAGTTTTGCGGGTGCGAGATGGTGTGGTAGATAAACGTTTAGAGAACGATACAGACAAAACCAACGTCGCAGGTACTGAATGTGGGAACGGCATGGTAATCGATCACGGTGGCGGTTGGGAAGCCCAATATTGCCATCTCCGCCAAGGTAGTGTGGCCGTCAAACCAGGGGCGCAAGTTGCCAAAGGCGCTGTGCTGGGGATGGTGGGAAACTCTGGGATGGCGTCTTTTCCCCACGTACACATCACTTTTCGCTATCAAGGTAAAGCTGTAGATCCCTTTGTTGGCGCCGATGCTAAATTGGGCTGCAATATTGCCAGAAATCCAATTTGGGATCGGCCTGTGGACTATACTCCTACAGGTTTAATTCGCGCCGGTTTTGCGGGCAAGTCACCGGACGAAAACGCTCTTTGGCAAGGACAATTTTCCGAAACTAAACTACCTCTAAATAGCTCTGCTTTGTTATTTTGGGTCCATAGTTATGGAGTCCTAAAAGGCGATCGGGAACAATATCAACTATTTGCTCCCAATGGTCAAACCATCGTCAACACCACCAACGAAATCAAAGCCCCCAGTCGCACTTGGTTGGGTTTTGTCGGCAAAAGAAATAGTCCCACTTCTCCTCTGACTCCCGGAGTTTGGCGGGCGGAATATCGCTTAATGCGGGGCGATCGAGTTTTGACGCAAGTGAATAGAGAAGTCGAATTGCGTTAAGTAGAAGTCATATCAAATTTCCCAGGTAGAAGCGCTTTTTCACTACCTCCGCAACCTGACTAATTATCAAAAATTTCAGGATTTAGATAAATTATGCGATCGCGTCCTTCTAGTTTAGCTTGGTAGAGCGATCGATCTGCTTCCCCAATCAGCCACTCCACAGATAGTTCAGCACTAGGAACTGCACTAGCTATCCCCATACTGGCAGTTACAAACTGACTTACCTTGGAGAGTTGGTGAGGAATTGCCTCCATTTTCAAATCGTTGCGAATAGATTCCGCTACCCGCATTGCTCCTTTAGCGTCAGTCTGGGACAAAATTACTGCAAATTCTTCACCACCGTACCTAGCAGATAAATCGCCTCCGCGATGAGCATTACGCTCTAAAATTTCCGCCACTTTTTTTAAACATTCATCTCCGCCTTGATGCCCGTAATGGTCGTTATAAAGTTTAAAAAAATCTATATCCAACAAAATCAAAGCTAGGGGTTCTTGATTTCTGGCCATCCGCAACCATTCCGACTGTAATGTTTTGTCAAAACAGCGACGATTAGCAATCTGAGTCAAACCATCTACAGAGGCGAGTCGCTGTAGGGCCCGGTTAGCAGCTTCTAACTCTAATTTAGTCTTTTCTAGGGCTAAATTTTGCTGAACCAATTTTTTACTTTGGCGTTTTTCCTGTTCGTATAACAGTCTGATGGAAGCTTCGGCTTCTTGCAGTTCTTTTTCGGCATATTTGCGCTTGACAAACTGTCCCAATTGGGAACCAATGGCGGCCATCATCTGAAGTAAGTCTTCATCTGATGGCTGTTTCTTTTGACAAAAAAAAGTCATTACTCCTACAATTTGACCACTAGCACGAATTGGGAAACCAAAAGCCGAAGTTAGTTTGGCTTTTGATGCTAAGTGGGATCTCATAAAATTGCCATCTTTGAGAATATCAGTAATCCACTGCGGATAACCAGTGTTCCAAACCACTCCGGGTAAGCCCACACCAGGAGGGAGAGTTATCTGCTGACAATTTTCCACAAACTCGCCGACATCTGTACCCCGCCACCATACTCCCACTCGCAGTAGAAACGGCACTTTTTCCACAGGAGTGTCTGGTGTTGCAAACAAAAATCTGACTTTTTGCTGTGGATTTTCCCCATCTAATTTAGTCTCTTTTTCATCCACAGGCGTCCACAGTTCACCAAGATCCCATCCTAAACTTTCACAGATAGCTTGCAAAATTTTCGGAGTCGCACTCTCTAAAGTACCAGATTCTGACATGATTCTAGCTACTGCATACTGTGCTGCTTGACGCTTTTTTGTTCGTTGTTGTTCGGTAATATCTCTGCCAATATAGACAAAATCTTGTAGGGTTTCACTTGCTGAATGTTTGCTTTCTACCCTGGTCTCGATGGTAGAGCAGGAAAAAGCCACTGTCAAGCTTAAAGCTGCTTTAGTTTGGCATATTACTTTCACCTGATGCCACGATTCGTTTTTAAGTTCCGCAGGTAACTGACTTACTTGACGTAATAATTCTTCGTTGGCCGTAATCATTGAAATTGGTTTACCAATTAATTCTGCTTCGGTGTATCCAAATAATAATTGGGTAGATTTATTAACTTTTTTTATTTTTCCCGATGCTGTTGTCACTAACAAAATATCATTGATTGAATTCAGAATCTGTTCAATATAATCGCGGGATGTAGCTAGATTAGTAACTTCGATGCTGCTTTCATTTACTGATTGCACCATGATTTGCTGCATACTGGTACTATCTGTTACGTCTTCGCATAAAATAATTAATCTCTCAGGTTTAAAATTTTCTTTATAACCAAAAACATACAAATCTAGATACAAAATAGATCCATCTGTTGAAATTCTGGTGATTGATTTTAGTTGAAAATTTGGCTGTTTTTGTTCAAGAATATCATCGAGGATTTCTTCGATGCCGATTAGTTCGGGAAAACTATCACGCACATCTTTTCCTTGTTCGATTCCCTCTGGAATTTCAGCAAATTCTTGGACGTTCAAAGATGCTTCTTGAATTTTAAGCTCTCGATCTACTGCGAGGTATTCAATGCGACGCAATGATAACAACTTGTCAAGAAGATTGTTAACACTTCTGGGGGTGATATGTACGCTTAATTTAGGTTGCATTTCGTTATGTTTGAGTATCTATTTCCAAGGTGGGATGGGGATTTATTTGGGGTCGAACGGCTACTTTATTTATGCCATTTTTACGATAACTCAATGTTTATGAAAGCTCTCATTTCCTTCGCAATGACATAAATACGCTCTCGATGCGTAAGTCACAAGCTATTGATATGGGGGTGGGAACTCTACACTAAGCTTGATAAAAAAACAATTCCCTTTGGCAAAGCTAGCCGAATATATAGCAACCGCCAAGGCGATTAGGATATTTCGGTCACGCTCGCGTAGTCGAAGTGGACATTTCGACTACGCTCAGGGCGACGCTCCGCTCAATGACCAAACCGCCTTGGCGACTGCTATAAGTGCGATGGAATGTTTTTAACAATCCTTTGAACTCTACCTCAACTCACCCTAGATTAAGGGCTAGATTTATGTATAAAGTATAGCGGTTTAGATTATTTGTGCAACACATCTTAATTGTAGATTTCCTGATATTGATTGCAACCGCTACACTTTATTGTGACTAGAGTTTGAGCGAAATGTTTTATTCAATAGAGATTACTTAATCAACAGTAACTCCCTAGGGTATTTCTGTCAAGTTTTGTGGAGGAGCTGACCTCTCTTAATGATACAATATTAAATAATTTGTATCAAATCTTAAATATATTCTGCTAAATGCTGAGACTGATTACAGACTTTGATGGGCCAATAATGGATGTGTCCGATCGCTATTATCGAGTTTATCAGCAATGTCTTGCGGAGACTCAAGCTTCAGACCAACAGGTGCGCGAACTCGCCAAAGCAGAGTTTTGGGAAATGAAGCGGGCGCGGATTCCGGAAACCGAAATCGGCATTCTCTCAGGATTGGATGCTATCCAAGCCAGTGAATTTGCCCAAAAACGTCGTCACACTGTTCATACTTTCCCCTACTTGATGTACGATCGCCCATCCCCAGGAGCAGTAGAAACCTTAGAAAAGCTGCAACGGGCGGGAGTTGATTTAGTAGTGATGACTATGCGCCGCGTCAGGGAACTTGACGAAGCTTTCAACCGCTGCAATTTAGGCCACTTTTTCCCAGAAGACCGGCGTTATTGTCTCCCCAATGATTATGTTAAAACTGGGGACGTTAAAGATAAGCCGTTGCTGATGGCAAAAGCTCTCGCCGAATTGCCGCCAGCTTCTGATACTTGGATGGTTGGTGATACAGAAGCGGATATCATAGCAGCCAAAACCCACGGTGTCAAGGTAATTGGTGTTTTGTGCGGGATTCGCGATCGCAAGCAACTAGAAAGTCAGCAACCAGACTTAATTGCTAACAATTTGGGCGAAGCCGTTGAGATAATTTTCGCTCGATCTGCCAGATAAATGAGTTAACAGTCAACAATCAACTGTTGACTATATTAGACATCTCCCATAATTATTGTGGAACAGGCTTTATGACCGGTTCTTTACAGGCTTTTTGGGAGAAGTCTAGAGACTAAACTATCGTAAAAAACTGCTGACCAGCCACAGAGTTAAAAACGTAAACAAAGCAATAAATTTCTCTGTTGGGATGAGTGCTGGACTCACCAGAGAGCTTAAAATACCTCCCAGCAACAAGCCTAAAACCAAGCCCATAACTGTTAAAAGTACAGCCCGACCGAATTTTTGTTCCTTGCGATTGAGAAAATAGAGACAAGAGCCGACTCCCAGAGCTAGAGTCAACTGTAGTAAAGAATTATTAGCAGCCGGATAGATACTGAGCCCGCTCAATCCGACATAGATTCCCGCAGGCCACAAAATGTCCGATCGACTAGGAGTATCGATTAGCCGTTGCAGCCAAGCAGGACTACCAGACGGAGGAGATGGAGTAAAGCTGGCGGGTGGAGGAGTCAACCGTTCAGGAAAACGGATGCGTTCGGGGACTTTAATTTTACCCTCCTGTCGTTGTCGCAAACGATCCATCAGGATCGCGTCGTAAGCAGCTTCGATCGATTCCAAACGTTTGAGATCGCCACTGTAATGTTCAGCCAGACGAGTGCGGGCTTCTTGCACTTCATCAAAAGAAGCATCTTCATCGACCTCAAGCAGTTGATAGGGAGTTGGATCGCTCATTTTAATAACCCGCTGGAGACTCTCGTTATAGCGCAATCTTAACAAGAGAGGAAAGCGGGGCGGGGGCGAGGGCCGCTTTCCCAAAAAGTTTAGTTGCTAGTTTTTAATGATTTTAGGGAATTACCGACTAAGTAGGTAGGTTAACTCCTGAAAATCCTGTTTTGAACGTAGAAGGAAAGTCTGTAAATTTTAAGTTTTGAGTTTTAAGTTAAAGAGTTAAAATTCAAAATTTAAAATTCAAAATTTAAAACTTAAAACTACATTCTACCTTCTACCTTCTAGAGGTAGTTGTCGAGCCGCCACTGACAATTCCCGACCACTGGACTTTTTTAAGTGGCTCCCGGCGGTAGGAAAAAAAGCGCTCGGAGTCAGAATAAGTACAGTGAGGAGCGATCGCCACTTGAGAAGCATGAATTCCCAACTGTTGCAATTGCAAAGCATTGCAGCGGCGAACATCCAAACGTACTTTTCCCGGTTCAGGATCGGCCAACACAGGGGTTTGAGGCAGTTGGTGCAAAAACTCTAGAATGCTGTCGGCTGTTACACTAACCGCACCCTTGGGAGTAATGGTAGCTCCCAGTTCCGCTGCCACTTCCACAGATACCTGGTAAACCTGTCGAGCGATCGCCGGCCCCATAGCAATCCTGAGATTTTCCAGTTGACTGCCAACGGCCACAAGTTGAGCGATCGCCTCTGGTAATATCTTAGCAGCAGTCCCGCGCCAACCTGCGTGAACTGCGGCAGTCAGTCCGGTGCGATCGTCAGCAATCAACACAGGGACACAATCTGCCGTACAAACCCAAATCGCCTCAAACTCTCGCTCGGCAACCAAGCCATCAGCCTCAGCATAAATTTGGTTCCCAGTTTCCGCCCCAAGACCACTAGCAGAAACCGGAGCCACCTGACCAGTCTTGAGTACCGCATTGCCATGTACCTGCTTGACCCGGTAAACAGGAGCTCCGGGCGACAGAACTTGCACCAAGTCGATCGGGGTGCGGGGCGAAAACGGAGCCGTAAAAAAGCCGTGTTGCCAGCCTTCGAGCAAGCTACAAGTCAGATAGGGCAAACCTTCCCAACTTTGCCACTGCCAAGTAACACCCTCTGGTTCCCCAAGGCATTCATAGTCGCGAAAATTTGTCAAGCGATCGTCAGGTAAACTCATTAATGCCATGCTGCCCCAAGGGGGTCAATAATACTAAATAATTAACAATTTTGCCAAGTGAACGGACAAACTGGAATCAACTAGCTAGGTTGAACGGAATAATCGCGTTAACCAGGTACAATAGTTTAGGCTCCACTCCAGACAAGAATTACCATAAATTCGAGCCTGACTTCGATCTCCACCAAGGCCCTAGTTGAGTTGGGAAAAAAAATCGTGAAACCAGTTTCAGACAAGCATTGGACAGCCACTGTGAACACCAAAGAGCCAAATAAAAAACCTAGAGGCGCACGGAATCTTCAGCGTCTTTTGTCCGATCGCTCCCTGCTGGTGGGACTAGGTTGCCTTGCCAGTCTGGGACTACTCAGCAAAGGCATAGTGTGGGCACAAACGGAAACTCCAACAGTAGAACAGACAGCCCCTGGTGCTGCGGACCTGCAACCATTATTTGAAGCCCCTCTCCCCCTAGAACCTGCTCCCATGGCAGAAAGCGAGCCAACCCCAGAGGTAGCGGGGGAGCCTAGCTACCAAGAACCAGCTCCCGAACCGGAATACGCGACGGAACCGCCCGCGGAAGCCGCCCCTGAGACCTCAGAATATTATCTGCCGGAACCCGCACTGATACCCCTGCCGGAACCCACAGCCCAGTCGCCGGAACCTCCTTTTGAAGCGCCCGTGAACCCCGCCAACGCTTACAACGACCAGACAGACTACAGCGCCGGGGCGACCAACGGCTACGAACCGCCGACAACCATAGAATTTTCAGCTCGATCGGCCGAATGTCCCGGTGGTGAGAGTGCCTGCGCCCCTACTGCGATTTCCGAGCCTGTCACGGCCGATGCTGGAGAAGGCAACTACAACCCTCAAACTCCGATCGCCCCTGACTCCTATATTGCTACTCCTCCCTCTGGAAATGTTCCCAGAAATGTTCCAGGGCATGTTCCGGCGCCAGTTCCAGACAGTGTGGCCGGCAATGCTGGTGGCAATGTTAGCGACACCCTGGGTCAAGCCGTCGAAAAAATCGGCAGTCAGTTGTGGGGCGCGGGAACCAGACAGCCAAAATCAGTGAACGGAGACGCCGCTTACTCAGCTAATCCAGGCTACTCAGCTAATCCAGGCTACTCAGCTAATCCAGGCTACTCATCGGAGGCTGGATATTATGCTAACGCTGCATATTCGGGAAATCGTGGCGGAAGCAACTCAGATCCTGGAGCGAGTATGGGACTCGGCCCCATTGAAGTCGGCCCGATTAGTGTCAGCAGCGGTAGCAATACAGGCTTTGCTTATTACAATCTGACGCCACGTCCCGCTGGTCAGGCAGGAAATGGCAACACCAGTCTGCTGTTTCCACTATCTATTGCTGCGGCAATTACTTCGCCATTTGGGTGGCGGACTCATCCAGTTATGGGCTATGGCCGCTTTCACACCGGGACAGACTTGGGAGCGGAGTTGGGAACGCCCGTCCTGGCTGCTTATGCGGGTCAAGTGGCGATCGCCGATTGGCTAGGCGGTTATGGTTTGACGGTGGTGCTCAATCACAGTAAACAGTCTCAGGAAACTCTCTACGGACACCTTTCTGAACTGTTTGTGAAGCCCGGAGAGTGGGTGAAACAGGGAGAAACCATCGGCCGGGTTGGTAGTACAGGAATGTCCACGGGCCCTCACCTCCACTTCGAGATCCGGCAAATGACGGATCGGGGTTGGGTGGCGATCGACCCTGGTTCTCAACTAGAATTCGCCCTAGCTAAAATGATCGGCACTTTGGAAACAGCTAAATTACCACCACAAATGCCGGAAATTTTGCCAGCTAAAAACCTCAAAGGGTTCAAAGATTTGGAAAACGATCTGCCCCAACTACCACCTCTGCCAGTGGGAATGGACATCGAAGTTCACAATCTCCAGCCACCATTTCCTGAATTAGTAAAAGCTGAGGTTTCTCAACCGAAAGAGCAGCAAGTATCGCAACCAAAAACTCAGAAAACTCAGAAAACTCAGCAGCAAGCTAGCAGGTAAAAATTCGGATGGGCTTCTCAGAGACATATAGAATGACACCTCAAAAACTTAGTGTTTCTGTCAAAGGAACAGGATTTCCGATCCTATGTTTGCACGGTCATCCTGGCTCAGGCTCTTGTATGTCAGTGTTTACCGAACACTTATCTGAGCGATTCCAAACCATCGCCCCAGACTTGCGGGGATACGGCAACAGTCGCACTTTTACTCCCTTTGACATGACGGATCATCTCCTCGATTTAGAAGCGCTTTTAGACCGATTTGGGATCGATCGCTGTTTGGTACTGGGATGGTCTTTAGGGGGAATTTTAGCCCTGGAATTAGCGATGAAATATCCGCAGCGAGTCACGGGTTTGATTATACTTGCATCCGCCGCCAAACCCAGAGGCAGTCACCCTCCGGTATCTTGGCAAGATAACTTTTATACGGGTGTAGCCGGAATCATCAATTGGGTGATACCGGGCTGGCAATGGAATATTGATACTTTTGGTAGGCGATCGCTCTTTCGCTACTTAATACAACAGCATACAAGCACTCCCTATCGCTATTTAGCCCGCGCAGGTACTCCCGCCTATCTCCAGACTTCCCCCACGGCTACCAAAGCCTTAAATACGGCTCTGAGGGCTGGATATAACCGACTACTCAACCTCGGCGATATTCAATGCCCTTCCTTAGTCATGGCTGGAGAGGGCGATCGGCACATCACCTCGGCATCCAGTTTAGAAACAGCCCAACACCTCCTGGAATGTCAGTGGGAGTGCTATCCCAATACAGCCCACTTATTCCCCTGGGAAATTCCCGATCGGGTACTTGCAGATATCGATCGCTGGATAGAAAACTTCCCTCAGACAGTTAAGTAGAAGGAAGAAGGAAGAAGGAAGAAGGAAGAAGTAATATCAAATCCATTGACATCGGAATTATTATTTCTCTCTTCTCTTTCTCTGTGTCCTCTGTGTTCTCTGTGGTTTAATCATTCCGATAAAACCGGAATTGAGATAAGAAGGAAGAAGGAAGAAGGAAGAAGTAACCCCCCCATCTCCAGGGCTGTAACATTGCTAAGAAAAACAAGGGTATTGGTAATAGGTAATTGGTAATCTGAGTTCAGCTTAGCGGCCAGCTAGGAATTGTGTCCCATTACCCGCTCACCATTCCCCGTTACCCATTACCTATTAGCCACCAGCAATTTGAGGTCAAAAAGTCAATAGTTTTGAAGACAAAACTATTGACTCCCCTTGCTGCTATTGACCGCTAAAAACCGGGAACATCCCTGGATCACCAAGCTTTCCCAAGTCATCTGCTACTGTCAAATTCACAGGTTTGCAACGTTGAATCGAAACACTAATACCTTGAGCCTCTTCATTTTCTATGTCTTCTACATATCCTGTTTGTGCAGCTTGGGCCTCTTTAGCGGTCATAAACGGGCCAAAATAATAAATGCACCGTGGCGATGCAGTTTTAACTTCCACCCACCAAGCTAAACCGAAGAAGTTGAGTAAGCTAATCAAGAGTTCTTTCATGGGGATTTCTAATGTATTTTACTTTTTGTCCAGAGTGCGGGCTGCAAGGCTGATGCCTTAGTTATTTACACTTTGTTATAATAGTTATAAGCTTTATAGACAAATATATACACCTGTCTAGCAAGCTCCTTTGTAAGGATTAATCCTTACCGGAGGTACTACTACCCCCTTCTCTCCCCTCTACAGCCGGCTAAGGCTATATAGTTTGGGGTTCCCTGACATGGTTTTTGGATGGAATTGTAGTTGAGATATCCTCTCCTTTGAAATACTCACCGTCGTGAACTAGCGGTGATTCTTGACACTTCATCGGATGAAGCTACCGGAGTAGTCTTACTCTTCCTCTGTGTCCGTTTAGAGTCGTGGCGATTCCCCATCCCGACTTGATTTATATTTTTTGCTGCATTCTCGTCTCTATCGTGCTCAATACCACAGCTTAGACAAAGCACCGAACGAATAGAAAGGTCTAATTTCCCCCATTTAAAACCACAGTCGGAACAGACTTGGCTCGTAGGTTCCCAGCGACTAATTACCCTAAACTCACGCCCAAACTTCTCCGATTTAGCTTCACAAAGGGAACGAAATTCGTACCAACCTTGTTGACTAATTACCATGGCTAATTTGCGATTCTTGACCATTCCTGACACATTCAAATCCTCCAAAATAATTGTTTGGTTTTCACTGACTACTTTGGTTGATAGTTTTTGCAGGAAATCTTGACGCAAGTCAGCAATTCGATTGTGCGTTTTGGCTATTTTAATTCGAGTTTTATGCCTGCGTTTTGAGTCTTTCTGCTGTCGGGCTAGCTGTTTCTGAAGTTTACGAACTTTTTTGTCTAGCTTTTTACAGCTAGGGCTTTTAGCTTTCCCTCCATCACTCATTACCGCAAAGGTTTTAATCCCTAAATCAATACCGACGCTCATGTGTTTAGCTTCGACTTGAACGGGTTCAACCTCCACCACGAAACTCAAGAAGTAACGGTTGGCACAATCTTTAATGACCGTTACTGATGTCGGATCGGATGGTAGTTCTCTCGACCAAATAGGCTTAATATTGCCAATTTTAGCTAGATAGACTTCCTCCCCTTTAATTGAAAAACCGCCAATCCTAAAACGTGCCGACTGACTGTTCGTGCGTTTCTTGAACTTGGGATACCCAACCTTGCGCCCCTTCCTTTTGCCTTTGCAAGACTGAAAAAAGTTCTTAAAAGCTGTTTCCAGATCTGCTACAGATTGTTGTAACGGGATATTCGATACTTCACTTAGCCAAGCTCTTTCGGTTGTCTGTTTCGCTTGAGTGATTACTACCTTTTGAAGTTCTGCCGATTTCGGCTTTTTCTCCGACTGCTTGCACAGTGCAAGAGCATCATTCCAGACTACGCGGACGCAACCAAACAACTGCGCTAAACTCTGTCGCTGTTGGTCTGTCGGATAGATTCTGTATCGATACCTTGCTTTCATTATTTTTGCTTTTTACTTACTCTATTATACTAGGTCTTACACGAGCGAGAAAAATTAAAGCCGTCTTGAAAGACGGGGCTTGTACCCATTCTTTTGGTCATTTTTTTTTTACGGATGATATAATTGGCGTAGTTGAAAAAAAATTATATAGCCTCTCTCAGTTAGGTTAGGTACACATGGTAATGAGTGATGCCTATTCTAATATGAAGGAAATTTTCTAATCAGGTGTGGCATTTTTTTAATTACCTAAAATGGGAAACTTGGGGGTCGATCGCCCCGGCTTTAAGGGGCGATCGGACTAATTAATTTGACGAGCTGTGTACATGAAACTTCTTGGGTCCGCGCTGGCGGTAAATTTCATATAAAGCCATGCCCGTTGCTACGGAGACATTCAGGCTAGGTGTATTCCCCCTTAATGGAATTGAAACTAATCCGTCACAGCCACGCTGTATCAAAAGGCTCAAACCGTCAGCTTCGCCGCCTACAACTAAAACCGTGGGCCCGGAGAAATTCACTGTCTCTACCGATTGACTGGCCGTAGCGGCAGTGCCGTAAATCCAAAATCCAGCCTCTTTCAATTCTTCCAAAGCCCGACTCAGATTGACAACCCTCGCTACGGGTAAATTTTCCAAGGCCCCGGCTGCCACTTTTCTAACCGCGGAGGTAATCCCAACGGCGCGCCGCTGGGGTATCACTACGCCCTGAGTGCCCAATGCTTCTGCGGTGCGAATAATTGCCCCTAAATTGTGGGGATCGTTGAGTCCTTCTGCTACCACAATTACCGGATGTTCCGCAGCAGATTTAGCCTTGGCGATTAGTTCACTCAAATCCAGGTATTCGTGGGCTGATATTTGAGCTGCTACACCTTGATGGTTAGCTTTGCGCGTGATGTAGTCGAGGCGCAAATCGTCCACTTCGTCGATGATGCTACCGTTGGACTTGGCTTCGGTTAGCAAGCTGTGAAAGCGGGGATCGTAGCGCAGATGTGGCACAACCCAGATCCGGTTGAGCACTTGGTTTGCTTCTAAAGCAGCCTGCACAGCATGGCGGCCGTAAATCATGTCTGTGTCTGCTTCTGGTTGTACTACGGTGTTGCTTCCAGGATCAACCGCGCCATTGTCTCTGTTTTTGTAATAATTGCCACGGGATTCCTGGGGACTGCTGTCTCTGTTTTTGTAATAATTGCCACGGGATTCCTGGGGGCTGTTGTCTCTGTCTCTGAAACGATTGCCACGAAATTCTTGGGGGCTGCTGTCTCTGTCTCTGAAGCTATTGTCGCGAAATTCTTGGGGGCTACTGTCTCTGTCTCTGAAACGATTGCCACGAAATTCTTGGGGGCTGCTGTCTCTGTCTCTGAAACGATTGCCACGAAATTCTTGGGGGCTACTGTCTCTGTCTCTGAAGCTATTGTCGCGAAATTCTTGGGGGCTACTGTCTCTGTCTCTGTCTCTGAAGTGATTATTTTTTCGCAGTTCGGGTTTGTCCTCGGAGTTTAAGTTGCGTTTATAAACCGATCGCACGGGCATTTCTTGCGGTTGTGGGGTAAAGCTCGATCGCTTTTGAGGTGCTGCTACGGAGCGGGTATCTGGACGGGGTTTTCGTTCAAAACGGGGAGATGGTGACGAATCCTCACCGCGGCCCTCGCCGTTGAAGGGTCTGCTGTCGCGTTTGGGCCCTTGGGGGTTTGGTCTAGTAAATTTTCTCATTTGTTTGTTCTGGCTGTAAAACTGGTTTTTGCTCAAAACCAAGGATTTTTTGATTTTTTGATTGACCGATCGCTCTAGGACTTTTGAGATTTTAGATTGGTTCTGATTTGAGGATCTTGCTGTTTTTCGTTGCTAATTTATTACTCATAAATCCTCTTTACATTAGAAGGATTTTGGCAACTTTTGGTAGGCGATGGCAGGCTTTTTAAGTAATAATTCGCTACTTGTAATTTCTAATCGCTAAAACCGTTAACTTTCAATTTCTAAAAGTGCCATAAGTAGGGTCAATCTTTCGGGATCGGTGAGGTATAAGTATCCCACCAAGGTTTCTAAGCTGCTAGCTTGTTGGTAAATCTCTGGATCTGCCCGTGTGGAACGGCTTGCAGCAGCATTGCGGCCGCGTTTGACAATTGCTAATTCTGTGCTGTTCAAATAAGGAGCGATCGAGCGCAAATGACGCGCTTGAGTTTCGGCTCGTACTTGTCCCACCACCAATTGGTGATAAGTTTGCATTTTTTTGGGCGGAACTAAGTACAAAGTCCTAACGTATAGTTCGTATACTGCATCTCCCAAGTAAGCCCAAGCTGCTGGCGACAGCCTTTCCATTGCTGCTGATGTCACCATCCCAGGATGTAATTGATTGACACTGATATCACTAAAACTCAGCTTTTGTCCATTATCTGCCATCGGCGACATACTTTTTTAATCAAACTTCCGCACAGTTTTTTCTAGTCACTTACTAATCTGGTCTAACAAGGCTCGTTTTAACTTGATATTTACCTAAGCTTTATTGTTTAACATAGGCTGTAAAATTATACCATTTTTTTAGGTATTTACTACAGATTCTTGGTCTCCTGACAAACATAAGAATTTGCTATCCAGTTGTCAGAACCGGATAGCTAATCTCATCCAATTATTCGTCAAGCATCCTTGACGTTTTTTATGGCATCATCCACATTCGGCTGCAAAGACAAAAATTTCTCTAAGCGAACCAGTTTAACTGTCTGAGTTACGCGGGGATTGGAAACAATTTGCAAGGTCCCGTCAAAAGTTTGGGCTTTTTTGACAAGTTGCACAAGGGCTCCCAAGCCTGAACTATCCACAAAGTCAATTTTAGACAAGTCTAAAATTACGTGTTTTGGACCATCCTCAATACATTTGGTCAGTACCTTCCGAAAAGTAGCCTCGGAAAAAGCGTCCAGTAGGCCAATCAGGCGAAATAGCTGATAGTTATTCCCGACTTCGCGAGTGCCTCTGAGGCTAACGGTCAGGTTCAATTGCTCAGAAATGACACCCTCCTAGCTAGATATTGCTTAAAGTCGAGGTTTCATTGTAGGAGTTTTTTGATCTTTTGTCTACTGTTTAGTCATTAGTCATTGGTCATTGGTCATTAGTTATTGGTTATTGGTTAGCTGACTGTTGACTGTTGACTGTTGACCAATGACCGCTGACTACTGACTACTTAACGGCTACTTTCTGATGTTCTCGCATGGACTGCACGAATCGATCGAACAAATAGTCGGCATCATGGGGACCCGGACTGGCTTCGGGGTGGTACTGGACTGAGAACAGTGGCAGGGTTTTGTGCTTCAATCCGGCTACGGTGCGATCGTTCAAGTTGAGGTGAGTAATTTCTACTTCGGGAACTAACGACTCAGGGTCGATGGCAAAACCGTGATTTTGGCTAGTGATTTCTACTTGCTGGGTTAAACCCGCCGGGTGATTCAATCCCCGGTGCCCAAACTTGAGTTTAAAAGTTTCCGCACCCAAAGAAAGTCCTAAAATCTGGTGTCCCATGCAGATGCCGAACACAGGTTTGTCCGACTTTAACAAAGCCTTCGCCGTCTCGATTCCTTCCTTTACCGCCGAAGGGTCTCCAGGGCCATTGGACAGAAAAATGCCGTCTGGGTTGTACTTGAGGATTTCCTCTGGGCTGGTGTTTGCGGGGACAACAATTACTCGACAGCCGTAACTGGCCAAACGCCGTAGAATGTTGCGTTTGATGCCAAAATCCAGGGCCACCACCGTCCACATTTCACCACTGGCCGGTTTGACTGTCGGACTAAATTCCCAAACCGATGCTGTGGGTTCAGACCACTCATACACCTCGCGGGTAGTCACTTCCCGAACCAGATTTAGCCCGTCCATGGTGGGGGCGTCTTGCACTTGCTCCAAGAGCTCGGCAGGGTCGAGAATCGAGGTAGAAATACCACCGTTGACTGCTCCTACCGTGCGAATTTTGCGAGTCAGGGCGCGGGTGTCGATGCCGTAAATTCCTGGGATATTGTACTGTTTGAGGTAGTCTGGGAGAGATTGGGACGATCGCCAGTTGCTAGGGCGAGTGCATATATTGCGAGCGATGGCTGCTCGAATATGGGGGTGGGAAGACTCTTCATCTTCGAGATTTACCCCGGTATTGCCCAATTCTGGATAAGTAAAAGTTACGATTTGTCCCGAATAACTAGGGTCTGTCAAGACTTCTTGATAGCCCGTCATCCCTGTATTGAATACTACTTCGCCGACGACTGTGCCGTGAGCGCCAAAGGACCAGCCGCGGTAAGCAGTACCATCAGCGAGGACTAGGAGAGCGGGTTGTGCAGTTGAAAGTGACATGGCATCCTTAATTACTGTCGTCTGGTTTCATTCTTATCACTGCCGGGGATTTGATGCTAGCCGGCAAAATACAAATATTATTTCAAATTTCTGCTATACAACTTTCTGTCTGGGAAAGCAACCAGCCTCTATCTGGTCGATCGAACTTTTGTAATACTGATGAGGCGAGGCGATCGCAACGGCGAAATCTATACCAATTGGCGGTTGTCGCTGTTAGGATCGAGCTACAGCATTTCCATAAATTATGACTAGCAAATCTCTGGAGCTTTTACTCTCAAACTTATACAACCATCAACGGCACGCTCCAAAACTACGCAAACCGTTACTGGTTTTAACAGCCGTTATTTCTGTAAGTAGTTCAATCTTAGTTGATTGGGGGCTAAACTCCTCGCGAGCAGTGGCTCAAGAAACTGAGGGATGCTTCATGCGGAGTTCCTCGGGGCGAACTGTCAACTTAAGCCAATCGGTGTGCGGTTTTCTCCCCAAAGAATTGACTCCTGTTGCTCCCACAGGAGCCAAGTCGGGAGTATTTCAGGCAAAGATTAAACGCCGAGAGGCGAATATCCCGGTTATAGAAGTCACGTTTAACGGCATACAAAAGTTCGATATGATGGTAGATTCTGGAGCCAGTGGCACAGTAATTACACCAGCCATGGCTAAAGCCTTGGGGGTAATTCCCCAGGGGACAGTACAAGCAAAAACTCCCAACGGAGAGGCTACTTTTCCACTAGGTCGCCTCACTTCTATTCAAGCGGGTGGTTTGTCGATTAAAAATGTAGTTGTGGCAATTTCACCGTCTTTGGAGATCGGGCTTTTGGGTCACGACTTTTTTGGTGATAAAGATGTGACGATTAAGCAAGATGTGATTGAATTTAGAGATCGATCTTAGGAATGAGTTAGTTGTTATTTGTTATTTTTAACAACAGTCAAGAGACCAATAACTTCATTTCAAAAATTCCACCAACTCTTGTAACTTCAACCAAGGTTCTCCACTCAATAAAATCTCCTTAGCTAAAACCACCCCTGCTTGATGATCGCCCACAGGAATTGCACCTCCCACCTGAAGGGCTAAGGACGCATTCAAAGCCACAACATCCATTTGTGGCTGCGTTCCCTTACCCTGAAGCACGTTTCGCAAAATGTCGGAATTTTCTTCAACATTTCCCCCTTTTAAAGAGCCGATCGCACAGGGTGTCAATCCTACTTTTCTAGCATCTAAAGTCGTTACTTCTACTTTACCGTTGGACAAAACCGCCAAGTCTGAAACATCTCCCAAACCAGCTTCATCCAACTTTTCTCTGCCATGAATGACTACGGCTAATTCAGTCCCCAACTCGCCCAAAGCTTCGGCAATGATTGATACCAGACTGGAATCGAACACCCCAATTACCTGACCTGTAGGGCGCATAGGATTGACGAGAGGCCCCAAAAGGTTAAAAACAGTCCGTACTTTCAAAGTGCGCCGGAGCGATGCTACAGCCTTGAGTGCGGGATGCCACCCAGGCGCAAATAAAAAGGTGATGCCTACTTCGTCTACTGCCGCCTTTACTTTTTGGAAATCTGCGTTGAGGTTGACTCCCAGTGCTTCCAAGACATCAGCAGAACCTACTTTACTTGATGCCGATCGATTTCCGTGTTTGGCTACTCGCACTTTGCCGGCGGCGGCGACAAAAGCGACAGCAGTGGAAATGTTAAAGGTGGAAGCGCCGTCGCCACCTGTGCCGCAAGTATCAATTAAAGGTAGTGAAGTGGGGGAAATCGAACCCAAATCTCCTGGGAGGGATTGAGACTGCAATACCTGAGCCATGCCGGCCAATTCTGTGGCACAGATCCCTTTGGCTTGGAGGGCTGCTAAAATCGCGCCGGAGAGTACGGGGGGAATGTCTTCATTCAGCCATCCCTGCATCAGGTTGGCGGAGGTGGCGCGTGAGAGAGATTGTTTGTCTAACAATTGTTGCAGCAAACTAGGCCACAGAGGAGAATCAGTCATGGGATTCAAGAATTGAACAATGGAACAATGGAAGAATTGCTGTTTTGGAGAATGACGATCGAGCTTGTCCACCAAACCGAGAGTCGATCGGGATTTTAGCAGAGTTTCGGGTCGCGTTTGACACCGCACCGCTGAAACTTCTGCCAAAATGTTACTAAGACTACAGAACAAACACACCACCAGTAGTCAAATATGAATTTTTTGATACAACTATTGCCCCTCGGTTGTGGCAATTTTACAGAGCAACACCAGCTTTGTGCAAACTACCTAGGGATCGGCTATGTTATCTATTATCGAAAATAGTTAATAGTCACACAGTAGGTATGCGAAAGCCTAATTAACCATTAAATTGTGACTCATGGCTCGCCACAAATATTGGGTGCATCTGTGTTTTGTAAATATATTCCTAGGGGCGAAGCATGACCGCAGACAATTTATTAGTTATAACCAGAGATTTACTGCGGTCATGCTTCGCCTATGCAAAATCGGGATGCTTCCGAAATATTAAATTAAGATAACACAAACAGGGTATAAAAAATGACCACTAAAAAACCACAGATAAAAAATATGTATCGAGAAGAAATTGAGGAGGCACTACACGAAATGGAAGCAAAATATTACAGTATGTTTGAAAATGCTGTTTCTGGCATTTTTCAAACAACCATTGATGGTCGCTACATCAGCGCCAATCCAGCTTTGGCTCGCATCTACGGGTATAACTCGCCAGCGGAATTAATCACTGGATTAACCGACATTAGCGACCAGCTTTATGTCGATCCAAGACGACGTGACGAGTTTGTTTCAGATTTACAAAATAATGGTAGCGTGTCAGATTTTGAATCGCAGATTCATCGCCAAGACGGGACGATAATTTGGATTTCAGAAAATGCCCGTGCCGTCCGTGATGAATCTGGTAAATTGCTTTACTACGAAGGTTTTGTGGAAGATATTACCCAGAGAAAACAAGCAGAATATGCACTTAGAGAAAGTGAGGAACGACTGCGTTTAGTAATTGAAGGTGTTAAAGATTATGCCATATTTATGTTAAACACCGAAGGATATGTAGCGAGTTGGAATTCGGGAGCTGAACGGATTTTTGGCTACACTTCTAGTGAAATAATCGGTCAACATTCTCAATGCTTTTACACACAAGAACATATTAAACTTGGCAAGCCACAGAAAAAATTATTGATAGCTGCTGCTGAAGGTAGATATGAAAATGAAGGCTGGCGGATGCGTCAAGACGGCACTAGATTTTGGGCAAATATTATTGTCAATGCTGTGCGTAACCAACAGGGAGAGTTACAGGGATTTTCTCAAGTAGTACAGGACATTACTGAGCAAAAACGGGCGACAGAGGAAAAGATGCGGTTGATTGCTTCTTTGCAAGAGTCGGAAAAAAAGTTTCGCACTCTGTACGAATCGACTAGCGACGCGGTAATGCTGTTAGATGAAGCAGGTTTTTTGGACTGCAATCCAGCAACTTTAAAATTGTTTGGATGCACCAATGAAGCAGAGTTTTGTGGTAAGCATCCCTCGGAATTAAGCCCGCTAATGCAACCGAACGGACAAGATTCTGCTAGCTTATCTCAAGAGCGAATTAATACAGCTTTGAAATCTGGCAACTGCCGTTTTGACTGGCTACATTCCCGGTTAGATGGTTCGGTGTTTCCCGCAGAAGTGCTGTTAACTTCTATGGATATTTGTGGCAAAATGGGGTTGCAAGCGGTGGTGCGAGATATCACCGATCGGGTGCAGGCCCAAGAGGCTCTGAAGCAGGCTAATGAGGTGTTGGAATGCCGAGTTCAAGAGCGCACAAGTGAGTTGGAATCAGCTATTAAACAGTTGCGTTGGTCGGAAGAAAAATTTTCTAAGGCTTTTCGTTCGAGTCCAGATCCCATGACTATTACTACTTTTGCTGATGGGCGGTTAATTGAGGTTAATGATAGTTTTTTATCGATGATTGGTTATTCTTTAGAAGAGGCCCTAGTTTATACGGTACCACAATTAAATATTTGGGTTAACCCAGAAGAAAGAGTCAAGTTTAGGAGCATTTTGCAAGAAAACGGTGTGGTTCGCAATCACGAATACGAATTTCGTGTTAAGTCGGGTGCGGTGGTGGTGTGTTTGCTATCAGCAGAGTTGATTGATTTGGACGGGGAACTCTGTATGCTGGCGGTAATGACGGATATTACCGATCGCAAACACGCAGAAGAAGCCCTACGGGAAAGCCAACGAACCTTGGCTACATTGATGAGCAATTTGCCGGGAATGGCCTATCGTTTTCGTAATGACGATCGCAGTGTAGAGTTTGTGAGCGAGGGTTGCTATCAGTTAGCTGGTTATTCTCCTGATGAGTTTATTGGGACTAGGAAAATTTCTCTCTCGGAATTGACTCACCCGGAGGATCGCGATATTTTGTGGAACGCCATCCAAGTGGCGGTACTGGAAAATCGACCCTATCAACTAACCTATCGAATTACTTCTAAAACCGGGGAGGTAAAATGGGTTTGGGAACAGGGTTTGGGAGTGTTTTCAGACTCTGGAGAATTGATCGCTTTGGAAGGATTAATTACTGATATTTCTGAACAAAAGCGCAGTGAAGAAGCTTTGCTGAGATCGCAAACCGAGCTAACTGAACAAAAGCAGCAGCTAGAACACACTTTGCACGAATTGCGCCAAACTCAAGCCGTCTTAATTCACACTGAAAAAATGTCTACTCTCGGTCAAATGGTTGCTGGTGTTGCTCACGAAATTAACAATCCTGTCAGTAGTGTTTGTGGCAATTTAGTTCACCTCAGTCACTATACGGAAGATTTGCTAGATTTGCTCGCTGTTTACCAGGAGCAATTCTCGCAGCCACCGGCAATCATTCAAGATAAAATAGAGGAGATAGAACTAGATTTTCTGTTAGAAGATTTACCAAAAGCGATGTCCTCTATGCAAGTTGGAGCCGATCGCATTCGGGAAATAGTGCGATCGCTCCAAATTTTTTCCCGCAAAGACGATAATAAAATGAGCAGGGTTAATCTCCACGAAGGGATTGACGGGACGCTGTTGATTCTCCAAAGTCGGCTCAGAGCCCGTGGTGGCTATCCTGAAATTACCGTAATTAAGGAGTATGGAAACTTGCCTTTGGTTGAATGTTATGCTGGAAAAATCAATCAGGTATTTATGAATTTGATCGGAAATGCGATCGACGCGATCGAGGAGTACAATCAGGGACGATCGGTGACGGAAGTTAAAGCTAACCGCAGCAAAATTAAAATTAAAACAGAAGTCGAAAAATCGAAGGCTATAATTAGGATTTCCGATAACGGTCTCGGTATGCCGGAAGAAGTTTCCCAACAATTATTCGAGGCTTTTTTTACCACCAAGCCAGCCGGAAAAGGCACCGGTTTAGGTCTTTCAATTTCCCACAAAGTTGTGACTGAACACAATGGTAAACTTAGTTGCGTGTCAGCACTAGGTCAAGGAGCAGAGTTTATCATTGAACTGCCGATCGAACAAATTAGTCAGTAGTCAGTGGTTATTGGTTATTGGTTATTTGCGGTGCCCTGAGCGTAGTCGAAGGGTTAAGCTGTTCGACATTCAAACTGCACTATTTGTGGCTGATACCCCATGCTGTAAATGGTTCAAGCAATAAATTTAAATGACTAACAGCTTATTGGTTATTTGTTACCAATTCCCAATTCCCAATTCCCAATTCCCCATTCCCAATTCCCCATTCCCTATTCCCCATTCCCTATTCCCCATTCCCAATTACATTTAGTTGGGACAATGCAGATAGAATAGTTTCTCTCAAATCACTTTCCGACCAAGGCTTAAACAAACAAGAATGGAGATTTGCCTGTTGTTTGGCTCGATTAATAGCGGCTTCATCGGCTTGACCAGTCAGCATAATTTTAATAACTTTGGGGAATTGTTCGTGAACGCGAATCAAAAAATCATCGCCCTTAATACCGGGCATTAACCAATCAGAAATAATCACAATCACTCTAATATTCTCCCCATCGAGTTCCTCTATTAAATCTAAAGCTTCATAGGCATCTTCTGCTGATTCATATTTGTAGCCAGAACCGAAGGCTGTTGATAACTGCATCCTGAGACTATCTAAAACCATTCTCTCATCGTCAACACACAAAATTACAGGTTTCGCCATGATTTCTTTTCCTAATCATTTTACATTTAATTGAGTTAAAATGGACTTAATTTTCCGATTACTAAAGTCTGGTAATTGGTATAAAAACACTAAATTTAGTTTGACCCGGAATCGATTCAAATTCTATTTTACCCTGATGTTTTTTAACAATTTTATTGACAATATCTAGTCCTAGTCCGCTGCCTTCTCCTGCTGGCTTAGTGGTAAAAAAAGGAGTAAATATTTGGGATTGAATCTCTTCGGGTATTCCTTTTCCACTATCAGTAAAGCTGATTTTTACCGAGTCGTCAATAGTGGTAACATCAATAGTTAAAGTGCCTCGATTATCCATGGCTTGCAAGGCATTATGGATGAGATTAATCCATACCTGATTCAGTTCATCAGGATAACACAGTAGGGGTGGTAATTCGGCATAGTTCCTAATTACCTTAACTCCTTGTTTTAAGTGATTTTGATAAATAGTTAAAACTGTTTCAATCCCTTCAGTTAAATTGGCTTGAGTCCTTTGACCTGAATGTTCGTAATGGGCATAGGTTTTCAAAGCAAACACTACTTTTGAGACCCGCTCTGTCCCGTTTTGAATAGTCGTCATCCCTCTTTTTATTTGTGAAAGTTTATAGGCTATTTCTAATATTTTAAAACCTTTAGGTTTGGTTAATAGAGGAATAAACATATCAATTTCGCTATCGATTCCCATGATGACCAATATATCGGCAATATTTTCAGCATCTATTTCTGAAAACTCTAATTCTTTCAGTTGATTCCTGAGAGCTTTCTTCAACTTGCGTTCTTCTTTAGTAGATATTATTGATTGTTGGTTTAGCGATCGCCCAAGTAAGGCCATAAACTCTTGGCCTTCCTCTTCGGTAAGGTTTTGAAACAGTACGGGCAACTGTTCTAGGGTAGTAGTCAAGAAGCTGGATATACTCCCGGCGGAAGAGCGAATCGCACCTATAGGAGTATTAATTTCATGGGCAACTCCTGCCACCAATTGTCCCAGCGCAGCCATTTTTTCAGAGTCAATTAATTGTTGCTGAGTGGCTTGTAATTCTTGTAAAGTTAGGGCTAATTCTTGGTTTTTTGCCTCAATTTCTTGATTCATCTGCAAAGCAACATTCTTGGCTTCCCTTTCTTGGGCGAGACGCAGCCGATCGCTTTCTGCTCGTTGGCGATCGCTAATATCTTGGAAAGTACAAATGGCATAACTAATATTTCCCATTTCATCTGAGATTGGTGTCGTCGAAACCTCCAAGGGAATAATTCGATCCGGGTGATGCAATTCCAAATCTTCCGCACGCACTGTTTCTCCCGCGAGCGATCGCACAACAGGTAACTCCTGACTAGGATATAATTGTCCAGTACCAGCACGATAAACTTGATAGGTTGGAGACAACGGCTCAATAGTCGTCTCCGGTAAAGCTTCAATCCCTAATAATTCCTTCGCCTTGCGATTAGCGTAGGTAGGTTTTCCCGCTGTGTCATAGACGGATACCCCTATAGGTATCGCTTCCAAAAACTGAGCCAGACGACGCTCACTCGCTCTAAGTTGGGCATTTTGTGCAGCCAACTGTTGTTCTAAAAAATAAATTTTTAACGCTTCTTGAAGGGTGAAATTGAGTTGTGCAGTTACCCAAGGCTTAGGAATATAGCGATAGAGTTGAGCAGAATTAACTGCATTGCTGACTCCTTCTATGGTAGCTTGACCAGTGAGCATGATTTTTAGCGTATTGGGCGATCGCTCGTGAATGCTTCTTAAAACTTCATCCCCTTTCATGTCGGGCATAATATAGTCAGAGATCACCACAGCAATTTCGCATTCATCTGCCAGCAAATCTTCCACTAATTCTAAAGCTTCACCCCCTCCCATAGCAGTTTCAATTTCAAATTTATCTCCAAAATTTTCTGATAATTCTCTCATCAAACTATCAAGCACAGTCCGATCGTCGTCCACACAAATAATCACAGGTTTCATATCTTTTTTAATCCTTCTTGAATACAAGCAATTAATTCCTGTTCGCTCCAAGGCTTTTGCAGATAACGATGAAGATTCGCCTGTTCTTTTGCCCGTTCTACGGCAGCTTCATCCGCTTGTCCAGTCAATAATATTTTGACAACATTGGGAAACTTTTTTTGGACTTCAATCAAAAATTCATCGCCCTTCATTCCCGGCATTAACCAGTCAGACACAATCACAATCACACCTGCTTCTTCCTCTTGCAATTCTTCGAGAATTTCCAGAGCTTCCTCCGCATTTTCTGAAGTCTCATAAACATAGGAATCACCAAAAGCTGTTTGCAGTTGTCGTAGCAAACTGTTGAGAATAATCACTTCATCATCAACACATAAAATCGATAGTTTAGGCATTTTGAGCTTTTTGTAGGTTGTAGAAGTTTAGCAAACTGAGGAAATCCACACAGCCTCTAATTTATAGTCTAGTCTAGATCCCCTAAATCCCCCTTTTTAAGGGGAGTAGGGGTTGACTTTGAATGCTCTTGTCCCCCCCTTAATAAGGGGGGTTAGGGGGGATCTAGACTCGACTACAAGTGACATTTATTATGGGCTAGCTATTTATCGGTAGTTTAGGCATTTTGAGCTTTTTGTAGGTTGTAGAAGTTTAGCAAACTGAGGAAATCCACACAGCCTCTAATTTATAGTCTAGTCTAGATCCCCTAAATCCCCCTTAAAAAGGGGAGTAGGGGTTGACTTTGAATGCTCTTGTCCCCCCCTTATTAAGGGGGGTTAGGGGGGATCTAGACTCGACTACAAGCGACATTTATTATGGGCTAGCTATTGATTGGTAAAGAGACAGTAAAAGTAGTTTGACCGGGCATCGATTCAAATTCAATTATACCTCCATGTTTTTCTACAATTTTCCTAACGATATCCAGCCCTAAACCACTACCTTCTCCTGGTGGTTTAGTAGTAAAGAAAGGCTGAAAAATCTTCGCCTTAACCTCTTCAGGAATACCAGAACCACTATCAGTAATACTCACCATTATAGACCCATTTTCCTCCCTAGCATCAATCGTCAAAGTCCCTCGGTTATTCATGGCTTGCAAACCGTTATGAATGAGATTCGTCCAAACTTGATTTAATTCATCAAAGTAGCAGCGGATTGGGGGCAAATCTTGATAATTACGAATTACCTCTATTCCCTGTTTAAGTTGATTTTGATATAGGGTTAAAACCACTTCAACTCCATCAATAATACTCGCTTCAATGGTTTCTCCAGTTTGGTTAAATCGGGCATAGGTTTTGAGTGCAAAGACAATTTTTGTGGCTCTTTCAGAAGCAGTTTTAATGTCTCGTGTACTTTCTTGCAAACGGACAAACTGGCGCACGGTTTTGAGAAAGTTGTCACACTCGGCATCTTGGAATATAGAGATAAAAGGCTCAAGGCGATCGCAAATTCCCAAATCTAGAAGCAGATTGGCCACAGTATCAGCCTCAGCAATGCCTTGAGCTTGTAGTTGGCTGACAATAGCTTTCCTCAATTGGCGGCGTTCTCTGCCCGATACAGTGGTAGTATTTTGTTGCGATCGCTCCAACATCTCGATAAATTGCTGTTGGCGTTGTGGCGATAGTGATTGAAAAAATGAGGGTAATTGATTGAGATTTTGACTCAAGAAATCACCAATAGAACCTACGGAGGAACAAATCGCTCCCAAAGGTGTATTTATTTCATGAGCTACTCCCGCCACCAATTGTCCCAATGCAGCCATCTTTTCCGATTGAATCAGTTCGTCTTGGGTAGATTGGAGAGTATTTAAAGCCTGTGAAAGTTCTTGGGTACGTTCCTCAACTTTAGTTTCTAAATTAGCATAGAGTTGGGCATTTTCAATCGAAATTGCTGCTTGAGAGGCTAAAATATTTAAGACTGCGAGGCGATCGGGAGTAAAAGCATTGGTAACAAGATTATTTTCTAGGTACAGAATTGCGCTCGGCTTTCCTTGATGTTGAATCGGCAGACACAAAACAGACTTTGGTTGATGCTGGATGATATAATAGTCAGCAGCAAATGTAGCCTCTGTAGTGGCATCATTTATTACCAGAGTTTCTTGGGTGCGCCAGACATAGTTAATAATTGCGATCGGAATTTCCTTAGAGTCAACAACTGGAATTGAGTTTAGGTTGCACGATTTACCAATAGCACATTGAACAGCGAGGAACAATGAATCTCCTTGTATCAAAATCATCGCTCCTGTTTCGGCTCCCGCATTCTCTATCATCACTTGCATCAAAGTGGAGAGCAACTTATCGAGATTGATTTCGCCTGAGAGTGATTGAGATGCTTTGATTACGGTTGCCAAATCCAGGATTTGTGAAACACCTGAACTTGTACCTGTAACAGTTCCACTCATCGTTTGAGCAATTGTCTCGCCTGTCTTTAAGCTCATTTTCTGATTTAAAATCGGCGCAAGTAATTGAGGATAACGTTTTTCTAAATCCTCAACTTTTGCCTTGGCTCCCCAGCGTGCATAGGCGTAGTAAGCATCCGTTAGGTAGACTTGAGCAATTTTCTCTTTGCCCCAGGTTAGGTAAAATTTGGCTGCGAGTTCGTTAGCTAGTGCTTCTTCATTGATGTACTCGTTTTCTTTGGCGAGTTTAATAGCGCGATCGTAATTATCAATCGCCTCCATATTTTGACCTAAAACTCGATGTCGTTCAGCCTCTACTAAATACAATTTATGCAAATAATTCATGGGAGCATTTTGCGCCCACTGATGCAGAGTAGTTTGATGGGTTTCCACTAAGGCAAGAATTTCAGTTTGCTCAATTGCTGACTCTGTGGGCAAAAGTGCTAAGTGGGTGAGGGCGGCATAGAAATGGAAAATGGGAACAAAAGTCGATCCCGATACTCCCATCACACACTGTTTAATTTGGGTAATGTTGTCTAGGGCAGCCGTGTAGTTTCCATAGCAGTAAGCAAGCAGCAGTTTGAAGATGCAGGCACAGGCGATCGCCGTGAATTCATTGTCCTGATAATGCTTGGGAATCATCACCGTTTCATCATAGGCTTCCCCGATTAAGCAATCCGAGTGAATACGGGTTTCCCTCAAGTTCTGCACCGTCTGCTGAATCATATCCAAATAAATTTGAGCAGAATATTGTTTCAACTGCGCCATCACACCCCTGTAACCTGCTATTTCTGCTTCCCAAGTATCTAGTTCTACCCCAGCGAATAAATGGGTATAAAAATAAATGTATATGTTGTAGCCAGCGTCTACAAAGTCGCCAGTTTCCATGCCAGCCGTAAAGCCATCTTTCAGTGTCGGTAATGTTGCTAAAAGAGCTTCTTTACGATGCTGAATCCAGCCCCCAAACAAAAGTAGAACTGTGGACTTCAATTCCCGCACATTTAACCGATCGAGTAAGTTCAGCCCCAATTGCCCATAGCCATAGCCCGTTTCCACTTCTTGAAAAAAGGCACACAACACCATCCCGTGCATCGCATACCCCACCGTGGATGCGGGTGCATTCCCAAATTGGAGCGATAAACTCACCATCGTCGAGCTAAGTAGGGGCAGCAAACCGGGCATTCCCTGGAAAACGGGTGGAAACAACATACCAGACAGTTGCATAGCGGCGTGAGTCTGTGGATTTCTCATCACAGGTAGGTCAATTAGTTCCTCAATCTTTCTGTCGCCGAGGTAGCCTGCAAGGGCTTGTAGCGCTTTGGCGATCGAAGCTTCATCAGGTGTGGTAGGGAGTTCAATTCCCAATTGTAAGAGTGCGTCTCTGGCGACTGCGATCGTTTCTAACACCTTGATCTGGGCTGTCTGAGCAGCAATTTTAATTTCGTAAATTTTAACTCGATCTAAAATTGTTTGGGCGTGTTGCAAAACCTGTGCTGCTAGGGTATCCATACCATCAAAGTCAGCATTCAAATAGGCAGCTTCAGCAGCAGCAACATAGAGATTCAGGGTCAATTCATACTGATTCTGCCAGCAGTTAGCCCTCAAGAGTTTAATCCCTATTTGGAGATAGATATTTGCCGCAGCATAAGCAGTTGAAGTTAAAGCTTTACGTCCGGCAATTAAATTTAATTGAGCTAGTCGGTCTCGCTCAGGCTGATCTTCAATTAACTCCAGCCCGATATTCAACTGGTTGACAATATCAAAAATTTTTTCTTCTCTTTCTGCTTCCGTAGGGGCGGTGCCCCCGTGCCCGCCCTTCCTCAATAGCAGTTGACCAATTTCGAGATGGGTGGACTGTTTCTGGGATTCGGGAATCAAAAAATATGCTGCTTGCTGCACTCGGTCATGTAAAAACTTGTAGGGAACCGATAACTCCGACGCTTGTCCAACTTCAACTGATTCCGAGTCCCGAAAAAATTTGTACACTTCACTAATCGGAATAACCAACCCTTCTTGCAACGCTTTCCACAAATCAGCAGATGTCTCACTCTGAGATTTTTGATGAACAATTGCCAGAGTTGCTAAGTCAAATTGATTGCCAATACAAGCTGCAAGTTTCAGGACTTCCTGGGTATTTCTAGGCAGTTTTTGCAACTGAATTGCCATAAACTCGACCACATCATCGGTCAAAGCTAGCGTCCTAACTTGGCCAATATCACATTGCCAACCCCCCCTTGCCCCCCCTTGGTAAGGGGGGGTTGGCAAGCTTGCCCCCCCTTCGTAAGCAGAGGTTGGCAAGCTTGCCCCCCCTTGGTAAGCAGAGGTTGGCAAGCTTGCCCCCCCTTGGTAAGGGGGGGTTGGGGGGGTATAATCAAATGATATTAATCCATCAACCTGCAAAGATTTAAGAAATTGAGTAGCAAAAAAAGGATTGCCTTGAGTTTTGCCGAAAACCAGTTCTGTTAGAGGCATTGCCTTTTCGGGTGAACAAATCATGGTATCAGCAATCAGGCGATTCAGGGAAGTTTTGTCTAAAGGTGCTAACGTAATTTGGTTAACTGTTGCCGAGTATGAGCGAATCTCATCCAATGTCAGCATCAGTGGATGGGCTGGAAAAACTTCATTGTCCCGATACGCTCCCATTAACAACAGATAGTTGGTATCTTTTTCACTCATTAATAATTGTATTAGCTTCAATGAAGCCGAGTCTGCCCACTGCAAATCATCCAAGAAAATTACTAAAGGATGCTCTTTTGTGGCAAACACTCGGATGAAGTTTTGAAATAATAGATTGAAGCGATTTTTAGCAGCAGTCCCCTCTAGTTCTGACACTTTTTTCTGCTTGCCAATTAGGTGTTCTAATTCAGGAATGACATCAACAATGACCTGACCGTTTTCACTCAAAGCCTCAAATACTTTAACTTTCCATTTCTGCACCTGGGCAGGACTTTCAGTGAGTAATTGCCTCATTAAATTCTGGAATGCTTGCACCCATGCAGAAAAGGGAATATCGCGCTTGAATTGGTCAAATTTTCCTTTGATGAAATAACCCCTTTGGCGGACAATGGGTTTGTGTACTTCATTCACTACAGCAGTTTTACCAATGCCAGAAAAGCCAGCAACTAGCATAATTTCTCTGCTGCCTTCGCTTACGCGATCGAAGGAATCTAATAGAGCTTTAACTTCAATTTCTCTGCCGTAGAGTTTTTCGGGAATCACGAAGCGATCGCAAATATCCCGATTTCCCAATCCAAACTGGCTAATAGTCCCATTCTCTTGCCATTGCTGCCAGCATTTTTCTAAGTCATAGCGCAGTCCAGTAGCACTTTGATAGCGTAATTCTGGAGTTTTTGCCATCAATTTGACAATCAGATTATTCACCATCACCGACATATTTTGAACCAGTTCCATTGGCGGAATCGGCATCTTGGCAATATGACAGTGAACCAGTTCCATGGGCTCGGTGGAATTAAATGGTAATTGCCCTGTTAGTAGTTGGTAAAAAGTAACTCCCAGCGAGTAAAAGTCGGTGCGGTAGTCGATACCCCGATTCATTCGTCCTGTTTGTTCTGGGGACATATAAGCCAGAGTTCCTTCTAAGACGTTGGGATTTTGAATTTCCTGGTTTTCTCTCGGTAACAGTGAGGAAATGCTGAAGTCAATTAATTTAGTTTCTTTAGTTTCAGGGTTAATAATAATATTCTGGGGCTTGATATCTTTGTGAATAATTCGGTTGTGATATAGTCCTTCTAGGGTTTGGACAACCTGAAGGGCGATCGGCAAAAATTCATCTAGCGGTAGGGGCGAAGTCTGGGGCGAGGCCATGTGAGAGTTACTTGATTGGATATTATCCAATGGCTTGGCATTAGCAGTATACTCAGCCAGGGAAACACCACCAACATCCTCCATTACCAGAGCAAAAGCATTGCGGTAGTTTAAGAGTGCAATGGGTTTGACAATTCCGGGAAGGTCAAGATTTTTGGTAATGGTGTACTGATTCCGAAACTGCACGAGTTCGCTAAAAGTGGGATACTCAGTTTTGAGCAGTTTGATAATCACTTTTTGGTTGGACTTAGTAACACCTCGATAAACCTGTGTTCTAGATCCATTATAGATTTCTTCGATGATGTGATAACCGGGAATTGTTAACAAATTATTAGTCATGGTGAAGAAGTTAAATAAAGATTATATAGATGCTACAGGAGGCGGAAAACGCTCGATTTGACCAGATACTTACTGCACTACGTGCATTTTTAAGCTGAAATTCTTGATTGTGCCAATTTTAGACGATCGCCCGGAAGTGACCTAGGCTATTCATGGTGATTTGAAAATTTTACACCAAGCTTAATTGACAGTAGCTAAATAGTCGATCGCCTTTAAGTATAGCAAGCGCCAAGGCTGTTAATGTGATTTGTTCCTTGCTCCCTGAGCCGAGTCGAAGGGAGCAAGGAACAAAGCGGATTGGCGATTGCTATATTCCATTTAGACAAAATTTATTCTCAAACATATCACATTTCTAGTTTCTTGTCAAATCACAACTGAACAGCCTGGGAAACCATAGGAAATTTTTGATTAAATCACCAATAACCAATAACAAACAACCAACAACAAATAACCAATAACCAATAACTAACCACATCTTTCCAGATAAATCTGAGCCACTACGTCGCCCGGATTTTGCTGCAAACACTCATTAAAAAGTACAGCCGCTCCACTAAAATTTTTCATGTCATACAAAAACAAAGCCTCGCTAAATACTTGCAGCGTCGCTAACTTACCAGCTTTAATTTCCGGCAAGTCCGCATCAAAAACTTCATAAACAGTCACCATTTCCGACTTTCCTTTTACCTGAACTCGATCGATTTTGCGGATTGCATAATCAGCAGGATTTTTCAAAGACTGGAAAGTCGGATCGGTAATCAACAACGACACCCCATACTTTTTCGTCAAACTTTCAATCCGAGAAGCCAAATTAACCGCATCACTAATCACAGTACCATCCATCCGGCTAGGCCCGCCAACGATACCCAGCATCAAAGAACCAGTATTAATCCCCACCCCAATCTTAATGGGTATATAGCCAGCAGAAGCGCGCTCTTGATTGTATTCAACCAAGGCGTGTAACATGGCTATTCCCGCACGAACAGCATCATCAGCACCCTCGCTAAACAGTGCCATAATTGCATCGCCAATATATTTATCAATAAACCCCCGATTTTCAACAATTAGCGGTTCCATATGACTCAAATAAGAATTTATAAATTTGAAATTATCTTCTGGCGTCATCTGTTCCGAAAGAGTAGTGAATTCGCGGATGTCAGAAAATAACACAGACATTTCTAACTGCACCGCGTCTCCCAATTTAATATCAACAATACTTTCACATCCCAAAAAACCTAAAAATTCATTGGGTACAAACCGACTTGTCGCCTGAGTGATTTCTAATTCTGCCTCCAGTGCAATTTCCAAATTGCAATTGACTTCAAAGAGTTCCTCAATCAATTTTTTCCGTTCTGCTTCAGCTTGTTTACGTTCCGTGATATCTTGAAGAGTATTGATAGCATAGACAATTTTGCCATCCCGATCGTAAATTGGGGTAGCCTGAATTTCTACGGGAATAATCTGCTCCCCGTGTCTGACTTCTAAATCATCAGCCACGGAAGTTTCCCCCCTCAATGCCCGGATGATGGGTAAGTTTTCGACTGGGCAATGTTCAAGAGTACCCCCTTGATAAAGTTGATAAACCTCTGACAATTTTTCCGCAGGCATATCCGATACAACTCCTTTACCAAATATCTCTTTTGCCTTCCGATTGATATAGTAAACTTTGCCATCAGTATCAAGTACACCCACACCCACTGGCATTGCTTCCAAAAACTGTGTCAAGCGATTTTCATTTTCGTGTAGTTTAGTAATCAGTACCGCTTGCTGGCTGTTTAATGTTGCCAACTCTTGATTCATGCGCTGGAGTTGCGCATTTTGTTCGGTAAGTTGTTTGTCTTTAAAATAGCTATTTATCGCTTCTTTAACTGTCAATTTCAAATCTTCTGCTTGCCAAGGCTTACTGATATAACGATATAAATTGGCATGATTAATCGCATTGCTTATCGCTTCAACATCCGCTTGTCCTGTGAGCATAATTTTGATAGTTTTGGGCGACATGATATGTACGCGCCTTAATAGCTCATCTCCCCTCATTTCCGGCATCATCTGGTCGGAAATAATTAGAATAACTTCAGAACCATCATCTCGCAATTCTTGCATTAATTCTAATGCTTCTTCTCCTCCTTCAGCTATTTCGATTATATAATCGTTATCGACGGCCTCTCGCAATTCTGCTTTGAGCCCCCTGAGTATAGTTATCTCATCATCAACACAAATAATTACCTGTTGGTTCATAGTTTATGAGATAAAGCAGATTTAATAGTTTCCCGTAACTCTGCTTCAAACCAAGGTTTAGATAAGCATTTATGAATATTTGCTTGTTTTTTAGCGCGAACTACTGCTGATTCGTCAATTTGACCTGTCAACATTATTTTGATAATATTAGGAAATTCTTCGTGAATGCGAATCAACAACTCATCTCCCTTCATACCAGGCATTAACCAATCGGAAATAATCACAACTACGCTGACTTCATCGTCATGGAGTTCCTTAATTAACTCCAAAGCCTCTTCGGCATCTTCCGCCCCTTCATAGGTATAGGTATCACCAAATTCTGCTGCTAGCTGCGTCCTCAGACTGTCCAACATGATTCTCTCGTCATCAACACACAAAATCACTGGTTTAGACATCTATTTTTGCTCCTTTGTCATTAGTGAATCGATTCGAGATTGGAGATTGGTATCATCAGTCGCGATCGATCGCAGCTACTTGCGATAGACAACCCTGGGGATTTTCAGATTAGTATCCACTTGTGAAACCATCAAAACCGGAAACTCTGGAAATCCCTCCTGTCACCCGTTGGATTAACCACAAGGCGATCGCAGGATGTGAGATGAAAATTATCGCTTAATTTAAAACCTCAAATCTCACATCATTGGTATAAAAACATGAAACGTAGTTTTGTCAGGAATAGATTTAACTTCAATTTCCCCCTGATGTTTGTTAATAATCTTGCTGATTTTTAGTAGTATAAATTTGTACTTTAAGTTTATAAGTTTTGTCTATTATCGACACGGGCTAAAAGATTTTCGGTGAAAAGCCGATCGCCCGTAACGTTCCAACCCCAATTTATGTTTAGCAGTACCATATCCCTTATTGTTTGTCAAGTCATATTCAGGATACTTAACAGCCAAACGCAAAATTAATTCATCGCGCCAAACTTTCGCCACAATACTAGCAGCAGCAATCTGAATCGATCGCGAATCACCCTTCACCATTGTCTCTTGGGCGATCGGCAAATTGGGAATCCTTTGATTTCCGTCCACCAAACACAAATCAGGAGTAACATTCAGCTTCACAATCGCGCGTTTCATCGCCAACAAAGAAGCCTGCAAAATATTCAAACGGTCAATTTCAGTAACCGAAGCCACACCAATTTGACAATCCACAGCCACAGCCCGGATTTTGACAGCTAGCCGACTCCTGGCTGCGGCACTCAACTGCTTACTATCTCGCACCCCACAATTTACCAACTCATCCAAAAGCTCGATCGGCAAAATGCAAGCCGCCGCCACCACAGGCCCGAACAAAGCCCCTCGCCCGACTTCATCCACACCTGCAACGAGCTGGGGAGAGGAAGAGGGGGAGAGGGGGATACCAGTAGAGGGAGGGACGGGGAGATGGAAAGAGGGGAAGAGAGTAAAAATTTCTACTGCTTCTGTCTTCCCTCTGCCTTTTTCCGTCTGCGGTTTTCCGTCGGCGGTTTTCCGTCTTCCTTCTTCCTTCATTTATTCATCCAAAACAGCAGAGGAACGGCGACGGCGACGGCGATTGATAGCGGGTTCCTCCGGTTCTTCCGATGGCATTGATTCCTCCGATAGAATTGGTTCCTCCGATGGCATTGGTTCCTCCGCCCCATCGCTCATTTCCGATATTTCAGACATCGATGACATGGACGACATTGGCTCAAAATCATCAGTGTCGTCCATCGGACTTTCATCGTAAATTTCCGTCTCAGCATCCTCAGAAAATACAGGAGAAAATACAGACTCAACTACAGGCATCTCGGCATAATAATCCCGTTCCTCCACATTTGATCCTTGCGCCGTCGGTGTAAATTCAAGTTCCAACTGCTCAAAGGGCGGCTTAGTTGGGGCTTCTCCGGGCATTGTCACCGAAACGATCGCATTCTTAGGATTTTTCAGACTGCGATTAGTCAGCACCAAAGGAGAAACCCCCATCACAGCATAAACATCCTGTTCCTCAGCCGTCATTTCCACTGTAATCACTTCCGGAGGCTCCACCATCGGCTTCATCAACTCCGACTTAGTGGGACGCACCCGCTCGAAATCTTCGCGCCTGGAACCCGTCATATTCACCAATCCAAAACCCTCGGAAGCAGGGCGAATGCCTGGGGGTGGAAGATATTCCGCTCTCGGCTCTGCAATGGGAGCGCTAGAAGTATTGGGAAGTCGCAACTTGCTGCGTACTGGTTCCTCTTCCACCGGCAGTCCAAAAGCTTCTTCCCCAATCCGGCGACGACGGCGGCGGCGAGTACCGTTCCCCAAGTCTTGATAACTGGGATGGTTGAGTAAATCCAAAGAAGCAACATTACTACCAGCCTCAAAATCCAAGCTTTCATTCAGAGGTTCCCAAGCAGCCCGCTGGGGTTCGGCTAAACGTTCTTCCCGCACCGATGTGGGACTGGCAGCGGCTACAGGGGCTAAGCTGCGGCGCTCCAATCCTTCGGGTAAATTTAACAACACGCGGTTGGATGTGGCGACAGTGCGATCGCCCGATTCCCGTGCCGCTGGGGCCATTTCATCTTCGCCGGGGAGTTGCACCAAATGACCCAACCCGTTGCAAGTAGGACAACTGTGGCCGAACAATTCATAAATATTTTGACCTTGGCGCTTGCGAGTCAGTTCTACCAGTCCCAATTCTGAAAGTTGGGCGATTTGTGGCCGAGCTTTGTCAGCCCTGAGAGCTTTATTGAAATGTTCGAGCACCTGCAACTGATCGCGGCGAGACTCCATGTCAATAAAATCAACAATAATTACCCCGGCAATATTCCGCAATCGCAGTTGTCTGGCGATTTCTGTGGCTGCTTCGCAATTAGTCCAGAGTACCGTTTCTCGCGCCGTAGCCGATCGAGTAAAGGAACCAGAGTTGACATCTATCACCGTTAGTGCTTCTGTCGGCTCAATAATCACATAACCGCCAGAAGGCAAATCTACCCTTGGTCTGAGGGCTTCTCTAATGGCAGCATTCACCCGGAAAAATTCTAAAATCGAGGCGCGCTCTCGATGATGGTCGATCAAAACACCCGCAGGCAGTTTGCCACCGTTCCAGCTCATCAACTGCTGCTTAACTCGCTTAATCCCATTTTGCGAGTCCACCACAATCCGATTCACATCACCACTAAACATATCCCGCAGCACCCGCTGGATAAAATCGTCATCGCGGTTGAGGAGTGCCGGTGCCCGTGTCGTACCGCCTTCAATTTGAACGGCTTCCCACTGTTTTTGTAGCACTTCCAAGTCTTCCATGATGGCTTCTTCAGTCTGGCCTTCAGCTTCGGTGCGTACCAAAAGTCCCATCCCGGCTGGTTTGACCAAAATAGCGAGGGCTCGGAGGCGGTTGCGCTCGGCTTCGGACTTGATCCGCCGGGACAGATTGACTCCCCGTCCGTAGGGCATCAGCACCAAATAGCGACCAGGCAGAGTAATGTTGCCCGTGAGTCGGGGGCCTTTACTGCCCGTGGGTTCTTTCATTACCTGTACCAGAACTTTTTGTTGGGGAGTCAAAAGTTCTGTAATTGCTCCCGCCGAGCGCTTGAGTCGCAGCGGGCCGAGGTCTGTGACGTGCATAAACCCGTTGCGTTCTGGGTCGCCGATATTCACGAAAGCGGCATCTATCCCAGGTAATACATTTTCGACAATACCTAAGTAAATATCACTAACTTGGTGGCTACCTGTGGCTACCACGAGTTCTTGGATTTGGTCTTCTGAAAAGACGGCAGCAATACGATGCTGCTCTGCTATAACTATCTGCTTAGTCATTCAATTTCCTCGAAAAAATTGTCAGCAAGTTCCAGACACCTACGCTGAATAGTGCCTTTAACTTTGATTTTAATTAGTAGTAGCTTCAAGAGTTATTAGTTGTGATTTATTACAGGATGGAAAGACTGTTAAATGTTGACTATTAACTGTTGACTGTTGACCGTTACAGATAAAGTGCTTAAATCCACCCGTACATAGTTATGAGTTATGCTTCGCAGACTGAGCTGGAAGATAGAAATAAGGAGGCTTTTAGCGAGTTGTAAATATTAGACATCTCCCAAAAAAATCTGTCACTGGCAGGCTGGATGCCTACCCCACAATCATTACGGGAGACGTCTCTTGAATTTTGATTTGTGAATTACGAATTCTTTCACTCAAAATTCAACCCTTGCAACTGTTAATTGGAACTCAGCGAATCAATTCAGTGATACCCTACCAATTTCTTAACACACAACTCTACACAAAAAACTGATAACTCCAGGAAGTGGTGGTTCAGGGCTGGTTTTGAGGGAAATTATGTAGGAGTGAAAGCGTAAGGACTTTTGTTGAATACTTGTGCGATCGGCGGATTGCACTCAACTGAATTCAGCTTGCCATTCGACTGCGATTTCCGTCAACTACCAACCCTCAAACCTGGTCAAAAACATCTATTTTTGAGTAGTCTGTAAACCCATAGTCAAATGCGGACAATTAGGTTTACTTTGCAGGTGTGACCCTGACAGGCTCAACTACGATCGCCTCTATCCCATCGCTCAACGCATTTGGGACTGCTTTTACCTGAAATACTCACAGAGTGGCTTAAACCATGAAATTTTTGAGTAAGCCGGCGATCGACTGAATCGATAAATTTATCTTTGAGCAAGCTCCTGCGAGTTTGATGCTAGATTTAGCCAAGGATTTACAAAAAGGCTTGAAGTCTTGAACAGAAGCAGTTTGCACCCAGCCCGCGTTGCTGGTTGACTCAACGGCGATGGACTAATCGCCATCTAACCGTCCTGACTTCCATAACAAGCAATTATAGCTTGATACCCGGTGGAATACTCCACCTTCGACTTTTCTATTCTAACCATAACTCAGGATTAGCTGACTGCGTTGGATATGCAGAAGCTGAATTTCCTGGTGGCTGACTTGTTCGAGCATCCACACCAGATGTTCTGGCTTTAGTACATTACCATCACTGCGACAGCTACCCCGATAGCGCAAGATGGCTTTACCTTGGGAGTTACGACTGTCGGCAGATTGACAATCTACCACTTCTAGTTCCTGTAGTCGATCGCGCAAATTGACTTGCTGCGTCTTACCCGACTTGGTAGTATGTTCCCGCCAAAAATCCTCAGCTTCCACGATCGCCCGTACCCAAGCTTGCCACTGGTCACTAGCAGCGACACAGACATGGGCCACATTCTTTTGGTTTGATGCGTCATTTTTTGCCACCGCACCAGCTACAGCCACAGTAATCAGGTATTCCGCAGCTTCTAACAACTGATTGGCAGAAGGAGCCTTAAGATCGATCGCCTCAACCTTGTAAACAGGAATATTTGGCGGTAGATGTGCCACCAATTTTGCCCGAAACTGCTGGGCGTCCATCAACTCAGTGAGTTCAAAATCCACAATTTCCCCTGTGCTGCTAACACCCAGAGGCAGGGCATTTGCCAGAGAAATGCGAGGATTGGGATGAAAACCGCCGGTAAAAGAAATCGGTAAATCGGCTTTACGGAATACGCGATCGAACAATCGTACCAAATCCAAATGACCAACCAAAGCCATATCGCCCACCTTGCCAAACCACACCCGGAAGCGCTGTTTGCGCTCTTGATTGGGTACAAACTCCCCTGCAAAGGGAGGAATTGGCAGAGGTTCTACCACAATATTGTGTCCAAAGTCAGTGCCACAAACCCCACAGTGGGAACAGCCTTCAAAGGAACAATCGGGGACTGTTGCGGCTGCCAAAGCCTTCTGCAAATCAAGTTTTAGCCAATTTTTGTCAATTCCCGTATCCAGATGATCCCACGGTAAGGGTTGATCTAGGAGGTGGGTTCCTAATTCATTCCCGCCTTGGAGTGTGCCTTCTGATTTCCCCCCTTGGGGGGGGTTGGGGGGGGTTCCTAATTCATTCCCCCCTTGGAGTGTGCCTTCTGATTTCCCCCCTTGGGGGGGGCTGGGGGGGGTTCCTAATTCATTCCCGCCTTGGAGTGTGCCTTCTGATTTCCCCCCTTGGGGGGGGCTGGGGGGGGTTCCTAATTCATTCCCGCCTTGGAGTGTGCCTTCTGATTTCCCCCCTTGGGGGGGGCTGGGGGGGGTTCCTAATTCATTCCCCCCTGGGAGTGCGCCTTCTAATTTCCCCCCTTGGGGGGGGCTGGGGGGGGTTCCTAATTCATTCCCCCCTGGGAGTGCGCCTTCTAATTTCCCCCCTTGGGGGGGGCTGGGGGGGGTTCCTAATTCATTCCCCCCTTGGGGGGGGCTGGGGGGGGTTACTTCCTTCTCTGCAAAAAGATTCCATTCACCACTTTCGACTTGGCGATATTTCCAGGTAAGATCGGATTCGGCGATCGCCACAGTCCATGCCTTGTGAGCTTTATCCAAGCTTTCCCACCACGCATCCATACCTGCACCGAGTTCCCAAGCGCGACGGACGACAGCAGCCAAACGTCGATCGCCTCTGCCGACAAAATCCTCCATTGCCGAAATCCGCACATCGGTGAAATTCACCTTAACACCCTTCATCCCCCGAAACTCTTCCCTCAGTAATTTTTGCTTGCGGGCAAATTCTGTAGTAGAAACCGAGTGCCACTGAAAAGGAGTATGGGGCTTGGGCGTAAAGTTAGAAATTGTCAAATTGAAATTGAGTCGGCGTCGGCCATCGATCCGACATTCCCTACTCAGCCAACGGACTGTTTCAGCGATGCCCAGAACATCAAAATCTGTTTCTCCTGGCAAACCGATCATAAAATACAGCTTGATTTTATCCCAACCGCGATCGACTGCCGTTTTCACACCCCTGAGCAATTCTTCATTAGTCAAACCCTTGTTCACAATATCCCGCATCCGCTGCGTACCAGCTTCCGGCGCAAAAGTCAACCCACCCTGGCGAGTACCACCGAGAATATCGGCAATATTGTCATCAAATCGATCGACCCGCTGGCTGGGTAGAGACAGAGAAATATTTTTATCTTTCAGGCGATTTTTGATTTCCATACCGACTGCTGGGAGTGCCAGATAGTCGGAACAACTGAGAGAAAGCAGGGAAAATTCGCTTTGCCCGGTGGCTTTCATGCCCTTTTCGATCGCCTCTACGACTTGTTGAGGTTCCACATCTCGCGCGGGGCGAGTCAACATTCCCGGTTGACAAAAGCGGCAACCGCGAGTACAACCACGGCGGATTTCTACTGTCAGTCGATCGTGTACTGTCTGGACGTAGGGAACCAGGCCGATCGAATAAGCTGGAATGGGAGTCGCCACCCGGCGTAAAATTCGTGGCGGAACTTCCGGGCGATTGGGATGGACAGAACCATCAGGGGCCATGTCGTAGAATTGTGGCACATAAACGCCGGGAATTTGCGCCAAATCTAGCAACAACGCTTCTCGACTCAAACCATTAGTTTTGCCTTCAGCCAAAATCAAGCCAATTTCCGGCAACAATTCTTCCCCATCACCCAAAGCAATGAAATCAAAAAAGTCAGCGTAGGGTTCAGGATTGGAAGTTGCCGTTTGGCCGCCTGCAAAAATCAGTGGCCATTGGGAACTTGTCGCTCTTTCTTGCCAAGTCAGGGGAATGCCTGCCAAATCAAGCATTTCCAGAATATTGGTGGCTCCCAGTTCGTAACTGAGGCTAAAGCCCAGGATATCAAATTCGGTGAGCGATCGCCTCGATTCCACTGCAAACAGGGGAGTTTGAGTCGATCGCAGTTTGGCTGCTAAATCTGGGGCCGGCAAATAAGCGCGATCGCACAACTGCCTCGGCCCGGCGTTCAAGATATTGTAAAGAATGATGTGTCCGAGATTGGAAGCACCAACTTCATAGACTTCTGGGTAAGTCAGCACCCATCGCACAGTTGCTGCATCCCAAGGCTGGCGTACAGCCCCCAACTCGTTACCTAAATAACGAGCTGGTTGATTAATTTCTGATGTAAGTAATTCTTCGACTGTTACTGTCACGGCTGGACTCGCTAATTGTTGCGACTCTTAAGTAGCCTACCTCAAAAGCTGTCAATCCGCCAACCAAATTAGATTGGAGACTGAGAAAGGCTATAAGTATTTTGTTGATTTAAGTTTCTGCACAATTTTCGCATAAAAGTATGCTAGGATACTTTTATTATAAATACCAGAAAATTTAGCTTCGATTTTACTGATTTTAAACTAGGGATTAAAATAACAACCAGCCCCAGAACGACACTCTGGGATAATCAGAGCCAGAAAGTAATTGAAATCACTTGTGGGTTCTGATTTAGATCACCTCGGAGATATATAATTTAGATCAATATATAAAATATACTGAGTTCTCAGATCTACCATGCAAGCAACTCATGCTATTCGTAAACTTGTAGAAAAAGCCCTCAATATTAAGCGTCTGACACCTGATATTGAAAATGAAATCAACTACGAACTAACTCGTCTGGGCTACATCTCGGATATTGATTACGAAGCTTTAGAGTTATTAATGAATGAAATGGATGAAGGGCGGGTGCAATTGGTATCTAGCTTTTGACCAAAAGAATGGGTACAAGCCCCGTGCTTCTAGGACGGCTTTAATTTCTTGCTGATTCTATCAGAGAGTTATCAAAAAATTGGGTTGAAAACCCCGTCCTTAAGGACGGCTTTAATTCTTTGGTAGATTTTACCGAGCCTGTTAGAATGGAATAGTAAAACAAAGGACAAAGAATGAAAGCAAGATTCCAATACAGATTCTATCCTACCACTCAACAACGCCAAAGTTTAGCGCAGTTGTTTGGTTGCGTGAGAGTTGTTTGGAATGATGCCTTAACTCAAAGCAAGTCAGGCAACTATCCAGGCTACAATACTCTATCCAAATCTCTAACTCTATCTAAAAAGACAGAAGAGAGAGCCTGGTTAAACGATGTATCATCCGTGCCATTACAGCAATCCCTCAAACAATTAGATGTTGCTTACAAAAACTATTTTGACTCTCTAAAAGGGAAAAGGAAAGGCAAAAAAGTCGGTCAACCCAGGTTCAAAAAAAAGACTAACAGTCAATCTGCAACTTTTGTCAAATCGGGTTTTTCTATCAAAGGTGAGTCCGTCTATCTGGCAAAAATCGGAAATGTTAGTCCTATCTGGTCGAGACAACTGCCATCAAACCCTAGCTGTGTCACAGCAATCAAAGACTGCGCCAACCGTTATTTCCTGAGCTTTGTTGTAGAGATTAATTCCGATATTGTCGAAGCTAAAAACCACAGCATCGGCATCGATCTGGGTATTAAAACCTTTGCAGTGATGAGCGACGGAAGATCAGCTAAAAGTCCAAGCTACAAACAGTTAGACCGAAAAATTCGCAGACTGCAACGCAAGTTGGCAAGGCAGCCCAAAGACTCAAAGCGTCGCAACAAAACTCGCATTCAGATTGCGAAACTGTACAATCAAATTGGGGATACTCGTAAAGACTTTCTGCACAAACTATCGACCAAAGTTGTTAGTGAGAATCAAAGGATTATTTTGGAAGATTTGAACGTGTCTGGTATGGTCAAAAACCGCAAACTTGCCAGGGCGATTAGCCAACAGGGATGGTACGAGTTTAGGACTTTATGCGAGCGTCAGTCTGAAAAGTATGGCAGAGAGTTTAGGGTAATTAGTCGCTGGGAACCAACAAGTCAAATCTGTTCAAATTGCGGTTTTAGATGGGGAAAATTGGATTTAAAAATCCGCTCGGTTCAATGCTTGAATTGCGGCAACGAACACGATCGCGATGAGAATGCAGCGAAGAATATAAACAAAGTCGGGATAGGGCATTGCCACGACTCTAAATGGACACAGAGAGAAGGTAAGACCACTTGTGGCACATCTCCGTGAAGTGTCAAGAATCCCCGCGCGTTCACGCCGGGGAGTATGTCAATTAACTCGACTCGCTAAACTTGCCACTGTTACCACCAACTCCACAGGATCGATCGGCTTAGGCAGATGAATTTGAAAACCCAGCCGTAGCGCCCGCACCCGTTCTTCCACCCTACCATAGGCAGTCAAAGCCACCGCTGGAACTTCCGTTGCACCACACATGGTTCTGACTTGCCCAATCAAATCTTTTCCGTGTGCCATCGGCATTCCTAGATCGCTGACAAATACATCCGGCGATCGCCTTTTAATCGCCTCTAGAGCCTCCGATGCCGAGACTGCGGTCTCCACCTCGGCACCACACTCTTCGAGCACCATTCGCGCAAAATCCAAGGAATCTTCGTCATTATCGGCCACCAACACCAACACGCCAGAAAGATCGATCTTAAAAGAACACTCCTTTCTAGGTGCGATCGACCTTTTTTCTCGAATCACCAACTCCCGTACCCCAGCCACAGAAAATCCACCCTCGCCCTGTTGCATCGGCAACTTCACCACAAATTTCGCTCCTTTTCTCTTCCCGGCAGATTCCGCTTGCACCGTCCCCCCGTGCATTTCCACCACATGGCGGACGATCGCCAACCCCATCCCCAATCCGTTGTACGATCGAGTCGCAGAGGTGTCCGCTTGACTGAAGCGATCGAACACATGGGGCAGAAACTCCGCACTGATACCCTCTCCCGTATCGCTCACCTCAATTTCCACCGTAGCTGAGGAGAATTTGCCCCCAGATGCTAACTGAGGGGAAATAGCACCCTCCACCTGTCGCACCACCACCTTCACCTGTCCTTGAGGAGGAGTAAACTTAATCGCATTGGAGAGCAAATTCCACACCACCTGCTGCAAGCGCCCCGAATCTCCAAATATCCGCACCGAAGTCTGGTCAAATTCCGTCACAATTTGAATATTTTTTGCTTTGGCAGCAGTTGCCAAAGTTTCGATGGCAGCCTCAACATTTGCCAGCACATCCACCCACCGCAAATTCAGCGATAGTTGACCGGTAATAATCTGCGATACGTCCAACAAATCCTCGATTAGTGTTCCCAAAGACCTCGTATTGCGATCGATGGTTTCCAAAGCTCTCACCGTAGTATGTTCATCAAACTTGCGATAACGTAGCAGTTGCGTCCATCCCAGCATCGCATTTAACGGTGTCCGCAATTCGTGGGACAAAGTTGCGAGAAACTCATCTTTAATTCGGTTCAGGATCTCTAATTCTTCCGCTCGTTCCTGAAGTTCTTTTTCTAATCGTTTGCGCTCGCTCAAATCGAGAATGAAAGCCACAGATTCTTCCCGTTTTTCACCCAACAAAATATACCCCACCAACACCGGAATCCGGCTACCATCTAGGCGCACATATTCCTTTTCGTAAGGAGTGCAAACCCCCGTGGCTTTTGCCTCTGCCATGCCGATCGCATCCAAGGGTAGATACTCCACAGGAGTCATATCAATCCACCGCAGTTCCCCACGTTGCAAATGTTCCCGACTGTAGCCAACCATCCGCAAAAATTCGTCGTTAGCCTCGCTAATAGTACCGTCAACATTACCGAACAGAATTCCCATCAAGTTAGCTTCTGCCAAACACCTCAGTTTTTCCTCGCTAGCTTGGAGTGCGGCTTCTGCTTGCTTGCGGGCGCTAATATCTTGGAAATAAGCAGACAAACCCGAATCCGACGGATAAAATCGCACGTTAAACCACTTATTTACAGATACATTAAATGCTTCGTATTCGATTGTTACTTTTTCTGACATGGCTTGGTCAGCCATTTTGTAACTTTCTAAATCCCCTAGATGAGGAACCACATCGAGCATACTTTTTCCGATCAACTCAGCTTGAGACTTGCCTAAAATCTCCTCGGCTTTCCGGTTGACATAGGTGTAATTCCAGTCGCAATCCACAGCAAAAAAAGCGTCGGTAATACTTTCGAGAATATTAGTAATTCCATCCTTTGCCTCTTGTAGAGCTTTGGCAGTTTCTTCTGCTTGCAATCGGGCTGCTTGTTCCCGTTCAAAGGCGACGGCGCGTTCTTGTTCTGCTAGTTTGCGATCGCTAATATCAATGCAAGAACCAATGTAACCTGCAAAAGTGCGATCGGGCCTGTATCGCGGTAAGCCCGTACCCAAAATCCAACAGTAATCGCCATCATAGCGCCTTAGACGAAATTCCATCCGAAACTCATTTCGCGCGTCAAAAGCATTCTCATAAGTATCTACACAATACTGCAAATCCTCCGGGTGTACCGATTTTTTCCAGCCGCAGTCCATGACGGATGCCAAAGTTGTGCCCGTAAAATCCAGCCAAACTTGATTAAAGTAATTGCAAACTTTGTCGATACCAGACATCCAAATCATTACCGGTGCGGTATCTGCCATCATCCGAAACCGTTCTTCGCTTTCTTGGCGGTGTATTTCGGCTTGTTTGCGATCGAGTCTTTCTTGAACTTCCCGCAGTGCCCGCTGAATCGACGGTACAAGCCGCGTCAAACCCCGTTTGACTACATAATCTGTAGCCCCATTTTTCAAACTTTCGATCGCCAACTCCTCACCCAAAGTAGCCGATACAAAAATAAAGGGCAATCCCGGACAAATACTACGGGCTATTTCCAGGGCCTCTAGCCCATTAAACTCCGGCAGCATATAATCTGCCAAAATCAGGTCATAGCAATTATGTTCCAGTGCCCCCACAAAGTCTGCCCGCGTTTTCACGCACAGCAGAGAAAAATCTAGCCCACCATCTAATAGATAGTCTTGAATCAATTCAGTATCCCAGCTACTGTCTTCTAATAAGAGGATATTTAGCGTTTTCACCCTAACCTCCGGGAGTAATTCCATCTTGCCAAAATTCACAAGATTAACCGTTTTTGTTTATTAGATCTCATGAGAAAAATATCTGTCCCAAGATAGATATTTATGTTGTTTCCCACAGAAAAACCAGATTTCCAGCATTTTCAGTCGAATATCGCCTCCCAAGCTGAGAAACCAGGTTTTTCAATCTTATCAAATTACTTCTTAGGCGATCGACACAATACTACCTCGTTCATAGGGCAATCGATTCGTGGGCAAAACCTCAAGGCTGATTTGTAGCGAATCCAAAGCTGGATTTTCAGCTAGCACCTTTTTAGTCAATTTTTTATTCACAACTTCCCAAAAATCAGTTTCGTTGGGGTAACTAGCCAAGAAATTGTCGATGCTGCGATAAATCGGCACAAAGTCAGGATATTCAGCCGTAGCAATTCCTGGTTTGTACTGATACTTGACATCAATATTTAGGTTGTTCAAGCCCTGATGGTCGATCGAGTAATTGGCCAACTGGAAATCCCAAGCCTCCGATAATTTACCATCTTGAGTCCGAGTTACCGTACTGCTGCGGTCGTAGGGTAATCGGTTGGTCGGCAACACATCCAAATTCACTGTTACCGACGATAGTGATGGATTTTCCCCTAGCACTTTTTGGGTCACATTTTTGTTGACTACTTCCCAAAAATCCGTTTCATTGGGGTAGTTAACCAACAAATTGTCAATACTTTTGTAAATTGGCACAAAATCGGGATACTGAAAATTTTGAATCCCATTTTGGTACTGGTAATTGACATCAATATTCAGGTTGTTGAGTCCTTGATGATTAATGGGGTAATTTGGGACTGTAAAATTCCACTTCTCGGTCAATTGAGCATCGGTAGGAAAGAAGGCAATCCCCACGGGACGCTGTAGTTTACTATCGGGAGGAACAAAAATAGAATTGTTGCCAGAACCAAGATTCCCGGTAATGGGCAGAGGCTCACCTGTATTGCCATTGTACCGCAACACAGCCCCGGCATTATTAGCATTAGCGCGGTTGTCAAAGCCAACGGCAAACAAATTGCCACTAGGCGAAAATGCCAAACTACCCACATAATTGCTACTGGGCAATGTATCAGTATAATTAGTAGATAAAACCTTGACTAATTCTCCTGTTTTTAAATTGTAACGCCGGATATCGTTAGCAAAATCACTCACATAAAGGTCGCCATCATTAGGTCCGATCGCCATTCCCAAAAGACTCACAAATCCCTGACTCCTAGGCGAAACATCCGGTGAAGCAAAAATACTAAACTGCTTAGTTTCTAGGTTATAGCGAAGTACCTGACTCAGGAAATTACCGCTAAAATCTGCCTGACCATTTTTAGCAACACTCCCCTGAGTTGTCACGTACAAATTACCATCAGGATCGAATACCAAACCATTAGGACCATTCAATCCTCCCGCTTGCTGATTTCCCGTAGCAAATACATCAATAAACTGCCCAGTTTTGCCATTATAGCGGAGAATTTGGTCAGTCAAAAAACTGCTGACATACAAATTACCATCCAGACCAAAAGCTAAACCATAAGGACGAGACAATCCACCAGTTTCATCAGTAGTAGTGTTGGGATTATCGCCGACAAATCTGTCAATAAATGCACCAGTAATTCCGTCATAACGCAAGACAGCCGATGCTCCAATTTCTCCAGATTTGCCTGGTTTGTCACCGCTAGCAATGTAAATATCCGACTTGCCATCGCCGTTGCCATCGGGCCCAAAGATGACCGTATCTGGTCTGAACAAGCCACCACTTGCTGCTGGAATAAATTCGTCTACCAAATTCCCTGTTTTGCCATCAAAGCGGAGTATATTATTGCCCCTTGTATTACCCACAAGGAAAGTTCCTTGAGGATTAGTGGGTTGAGTGCGGGTAACTTTGCTGGTGCGGCTGTAGGGTATGTTTTGGCTGGGCAAAACGTTCAAATTGATATCGATCGCAGCTAGGGCAGGATTTTCGAGCAGGATATTTTGGGTCAATTTTTTATTGACAATTTCCCAAAAATCTGTCTCGTTTGGATAGTTGGTTAAAAACTTATCAATCCCTTTGTAAATTGGCACAAAATCTGGATATTCTGCTTGGGTAATTCCAGATTTATACTGGTAATTGACATCCAGGTTGAGTTTGTTTAAGCCTTGGTGATTAATTGCGTAGTTTTGCAAAGAAAAATCAAAGTCTTCTTGGATTTGGCCCGAACGACTGCGGAAAACTGTGCTGGCGCGATCGTAGGGCAATCTGTCCGTTGGCAAAATTTCCAGTTGCAGGGTAACATTTGTGAGGGCTGGATTTTCATCTAGCACTTTTTTGCTCAAATTATTGTTAAGAATTTCCCAAGCATCTGTTTCATTCGGGTAGTTAACTAGGAAGTTATCAATGCTTTTGTAAATTGGCACAAAATCGGGATATTCTTGTTTGGTGATTCCCGGTTTGAGTTCGTAACCAACTTTGATATTTAAGGTGTTTAAACCTTGGTGGTCGATGGTATAACTTTTAAAGTTGAAAGCCCAGTTTTCTGAAGGGAATGGGGCAGCAGTTCTAGCTGCCAAGCGCTCTGGATTACTGGCTGCATCGCTAAGGGCAAAACCCATGCCTGTAAGTTCGTCTGGCTCAACTTGACCGGCGATATCTGGCGAGGATGGGAAGCTACCATCGAATTTGAGATTGTTGTTTCCTGTTTCTAGGGTTCCGAAATCGGTGATTTGGTCAAAAAGGTCGATCGCACTATCAGTTGCGGCCACACCCATATTTGATGTTTGAGGCAAATCATAGCTGGTATCAAATAAAACATTGGTATCGCCCGCGGCCATGTTTTTTGTCGGATTAAGGCGATCGAACTTGCTACCAAATAAGTCGGGAATTTCCGCTGATAAAACCGCTGTATTTCCCGGAATTGGGTTTTCTTCAAAAAGTTTTGCTGTATTCAACATAAGCTCTAATTCCACTCTCACCACACTAAATTAAACAGCAGCTACATCCTGATTCTGTAATAAAAGTGCTCAGTACAAAAATCGCATTGTGACGGCTGAAACCAACGGCGATCTTTTGTTTCCAATCAGGCACAACATTAAACTGGATTTTCCTATAATAGCAACATAAGAGTCGATCGCGATCGACTATTTTACCCATGACAAATTGGTTGAAGTTTCCACAACCTCAACCAAATCTGCGATCGGGGGATACCGAACCTATTATCAATTTAGAGAAATGATTCACCCACAGCTAAACATCTTGATTTTGCATCAAGCGCTGCTTCAAACGGGCTGGATCTCCGCGATCGACCACTTGGCCCTTTTCCAACAAAAAAGCCCCATCACAATAATTCAACTCATCCAAACGGTGAGTCACCCACAAAGCCGTAATTCCGCGATTTTTCACCAAACGCTGCACCGCCGCCACCAAATCTAACTGAGAATCAGGATCTAACAAAGCCGTCGGTTCATCTAATAGTAGAATTTCACAGTGACGGGCGATCGCCCCAGCCAGAGCAATTCGCTGTTTCTGGCCACCACTCAAAGCATAAATCGGTCGCCGCTGCAACTCCAACAAATTCACAGCTTCCAAAGCCTCCGCCACCCTAGCCCGCACCTGAATATTAGACAACTGTTCCTCCACCAAGCCAAAAGCCACATCTGCACCGACTGTAGGCATTACCAGTTGGTGATCGGGGTTTTGGAAGACAAAACCCACCCTTCCACTCAGAGCGATTTCCCCAAACTGGGGGTGCAGCAGCCCAGCCATCAGCCTCAGCAAGGTAGATTTGCCACTCCCGTTAGTACCCAAGAGCATCCAAAACTCGCCCTTGGGTACATCGAGAGAGCAACTTTGCAACACTCGATCGCCCGAAGGCCAGCAAAAACCCAAATCCCGTACCGCAACCGCCGGCTGAGTGCGATCGCCACTAGCACCCCCAGCCCTCATTCTGCTACAGCCATCGAGACAAAACCCGGTGCTCTCCCTGTAGAAGCAGCCCCCGATTTCTGAGAGACGATCACCCCAGAAATCTCGCTACTGAGCACAGCCACCTTTTTCTCAGGATTTTTCTCGCAGGTGAGTTCCAAAATTTGGGGTTGGGAGTTACGAATCGCCTCTACAACCTGCTGGTAAACAGCCTCAGCGTCCTCCGCGGACTTCCGCTGCACCGAAAGCGATACAGGCGTGTTCTTCACAATCATGTCAATGCTGAACATATAATTTTAAAACCTAAGTTTGGAGCTCTACCCTCAGTATATATATTGACACTCCCCGGCGTGAACGCGCGAGGATTCTTAGATCCTAGACCGGACTTAAATCAAGAGCATTGCTACACCTGATCCAGAGATCCAATCTCCCTAAGCGTTTACTGTATCGAGTACAGAAGTTCCGACGTGCCCCGTCGTACCTATCCCGCGATTGAGGATATTAATTGTGGCATTATGATCCCTATCCATTTCACATCCACACTGACAAGTGTGGGTGCGAGTGGATAAAGATTTTTTAATGACTTCCCCACAATTACTACATTCTTGACTGGTGTATGCAGGATTTACCGCGATGGTAATCCGACCAAACACTTTCCCAAAATATTCTAAGAACACTCTGAATTGATACCAAGAAGCATCGCTAATCGATTTTGCTAAACAGTGGTTTTTAACCAGGTTAGACACTCTCAAATCTTCGTAAACTACTACGTCGTTTGACGTGATTACGCACCTTGCTAATTTGATAGCATGGTCTTTACGCTGTCTACTTATTTTGAGATGTCGCTTACCTAAAATCACTCTGGCTTTGTGGCGATTTGACCCACCTTTTACCTTCCGACTTACAAGACGCCCGGCCCGTTTTAACCGTGCTTCACCTCTACGCAGAAATCTAGGGTTAGGAACCATTTTACCATTTGAATCAGTGTAAAACTCTTTTAGCCCAACATCTAATCCAATCGTTTTGCCTGTCATTGGAACGGTTTCTAATCGGTCTACTTGAATACAGAACTGGGCATAGTACCCATCTGCTCGTTTGACCAACCGCACCCGCTTAATTTGGTCTGGCTGATAGAAATTTAGGTCACGAGTACCTTTTAACTTCAGCTTGCCAATCCCGCACTTGTCAGTAAAGGTGATTGATTTTCTATCGAATGAGAGTTTCCAAGAGTTAGTTTTATACTCAACAGAGCGACAGTCTTTCTGGAACTTAGGAAAACCAGCTCTCTTACCTTTAATGCCTTTTTTGACATTATCATAGAACCGACAAATCGCCGCCCACGCTCTCTCCGCACTAGCTTGTCGAGCCATCGCACCTAACTTATTTGCACTCGTCAAATTCTTTTGCCCAAATCGCACAGTATTTAGAGAGATCGAACCAAGATTTAGCCCCACCATCCATCCACAGTCGGATCGATTTGTTGCGAATGAATTGACAAATTCTAATCGCTTCATCGATCGCCTTGAACTGGTCTGGTTTTGCGTAAGCTTTGAATTCGAGCATGAGCATTTTAACTTCCTCCTTTTTCTATGATCTCATGGTTATCATAGGAATGGTTGAATTTACTTAAGAACATGGAAAAAGTCCCCCTAGAAGGGGCAGGAGGCTCTAACCCCAATTTTTCGCTAGAAGTCCCCAGAGCGGAAATGGGGAGGGGGAGATGGGGAGATGGGAGAGAAAATCCGAAAAAATCTTTAAGAAATACTTGCTCTTGTAAAGAATTACCCCTATAATTCGGATTACGGTAAAGAAAAGTAAAGTCTGTTCATAATCCATGTCATTTTCTGCTAAGCAGCAAGACTTGGAAAATATAGAATAGAAACTTGTCCGTTGTAATTATATCTATTTGGAGATTTGCGTAATGACAATCGCAGTCGGACGCGCCCAGAACGAGCGAGGCATCTTTGATGTACTTGACGACTGGCTCAAACGCGATCGTTTCGTCTTCGTAGGCTGGTCTGGCATCCTGCTATTCCCCTGCGCCTACCTGGCCATCGGTGGCTGGCTCACCGGCACCACCTTCGTCACATCCTGGTACACCCACGGTTTGGCAAGCTCCTACCTCGAAGGAGCCAACTTCCTCACCGTAGCCGTATCCACCCCAGCCAACAGCCTCGGACATTCCCTGCTGTTCCTGTGGGGCCCCGAAGCACAGTGGGACTTCACCCGCTGGTTCCAACTCGGTGGCCTATGGGCCTTTGTCGCACTCCACGGCGCTTTCGCACTGATCGGCTTCTGCTTGCGTCAGCTAGAAATCTCCCGTTTAGTCGGCATCCGTCCTTACAACGCCTTGGCATTCACCGGCCCCATCGCCGTGTTCGTCTCGGTGTTCCTGCTTTACCCCTTGGGTCAATCAGGCTGGTTCTTCGCCCCTAGCTTCGGCGTGGCAGCAATTTTCCGCTTCCTCCTATTCCTACAAGGCTTCCACAACTGGACCCTCAACCCCTTCCACATGATGGGTGTTGCAGGTATCTTGGGTGGTGCGCTCTTGTGCGCCATTCACGGTGCAACAGTGGAAAACACTCTGTTTGAAGACGGTGAAGGTGCTAACACTTTCCGCGCTTTCAACCCAACTCAGTCTGAAGAAACCTACTCCATGGTGACAGCTAACCGTTTTTGGTCGCAAATCTTCGGAATTGCATTCTCCAACAAACGTTGGTTACACTTCTTCATGTTGTTCGTACCTGTCACAGGCTTGTGGATGAGCTCTTTGGGTATCGTTGGTTTAGCATTAAACCTGCGGGCCTATGACTTTGTATCCCAAGAATTGCGCGCTGCAGAAGATCCTGAGTTTGAAACGTTCTACACTAAGAATATTCTGTTGAACGAAGGTATTCGTGCTTGGATGGCTCCAACCGACCAACCACACGAAAACTTCATCTTCCCAGAAGAAGTTCTGCCTCGTGGTAATGCTCTGTAAGCATCGCGAAAGTTAGAAACAAATCAGCTATTTTAACAAGCTGCAAAAGCTCCTGTCTGCTGGCAGGAGCTTTTTGTGTGAGGTTGATTAACAGTAAGACTTTTTCTGACATTTGGTAACAATCACTTACATTTGCCTTCTTGTCTTGATGTCATGTAGAATGAATTTAGCCGCTCGGATTTAGGTGAAAAACCTTGGTAGTAAGCAACCTCTATCTAAATAAGTTGCCTCTGAGCGTATCAAAGCAAATAATCAAAGTGGCTAAATGCGGTCACGCGAAAACCAAGCTGAACGCTCATAGTACAAGTGCTTGTAGAGATTTCTACGGGCATTGGTTGATACGCCTTAGTTGAGATCAGTTCTCAACTTATGTATTTGTTAGCAAACGTTAGCAAAAAAGTATCGGAAATTAAAGTACGATCGAAAATATTGCCCTTAGCTGCAAAATTTTTCACTGAATCGGTTCACTTCTGATTCCTTGTGTTATCGTATTAATTGTGCATACCGGAATGATACTCAGAACGCAGGTTCTTCTGGTATTGCTACCAATTGGTAGCACACAAATCCTCATACTTAATCTCAGATTAAGATGAGGTGCGTTCACATATTAAGCAATTTAGCTAAACTTGGAGGTGATGCCCATGATAGAAAGTAGTAAACGCATGGGTCATCAGATTGGAAACTACCGGCTGTGCGCCGGGGCCGCTCACTAGCAGTCAGCCGTCGTTCTCCCCAGGAAGCGACTTCCATCGGGAACCAGGCTTAGTTAGGGAATCTCCCGGCAGTCAGGTTCTAATCTGAAGACCCGCTAGACCGCTCTCACCCCAAATAGTGTTAAAGTTTAAGTGTCAAAACTTAGACTTAAATACTACTGGTGAGAGCGGATAGCTTTTGGTAAAATTTTTGACAGGCGAGCAGCATCCCAAGGTAAACACAATGAATTCACTACTGAAAGATACTGAAATTAAAGCCCGCGCTAGTCAATTGTCAGGTTGGACAGTTGAAGGTGATAAACTCCGCTGTACCCGGAAATTTCAAGATTTTATAGCAGCGATCGATTTTGTGAATAAGTTGGTCGCACCCTCAGAAGCCGCAGCACATCATCCAGATATAGAAATTTCCTATAATAAAGTCACAGTTAACTTGACAACTCACGATGCAGGAGGCTTAACTGAGAAAGACTTTGCACTAGCTAAAGAGATTTCTTCACTAAAATAAAAGCTTTACCGATCGCCAGAAAGGAGCCGCAACATCTAGTGATAGCCTCCCAAGCCGAAATTTCGCCAATAAAACATCGACTCTGGGCTAGAATCAGAGGTAAGAAAGTCGAGATGCAAAAAGTCCCATGTATTCAAGGCTATTCGCCATCCTCCGACCATGATCGTATTTGAAAAGCCAGAGTTCTTGAACGAATCTGCTGAAAGAACAGAGCTGATAGAACAACTTTTGGATATTGGTGCAGCTCTTTCGAGTGCCCAAGATTTAGGGGGTTTATTAAACTTAATTTTATCCAAAAGTAGGGAAATTACCTACAGTGATGCCGGCAGTGTTTACTTAGTAGATCACAGTGACGAAACACCTAAATTGCTGTTCAAGGTAGCTCAAAACGCTTCTAAACCGAGACTGTCGTTTAAGGAGTTTGCGCTCCCACTAACAGACAAAAGCTTGGCGGGCTACGTGGCAATTACAGGCGAAAGTTTGAACCTGTCTGATGCCTATGACTTGCCGGCGGGTGTGCCCTATCAGCTAGATACCAGTTTTGACAGGGATATTAACTATCGTACTTGCTCTGTGATGGTGCTGCCGATGCAAAACCGACAGGGGGAGACTATAGGTGTACTGCAACTGATCAACCGCAAAACCAAAGCAGAGACGGTACTGACAGCCGAAAATGCCTGGGAATCGACCCAGCGTTATTCGGAGTGGGAAGAAAGGATAGTTCGATCGCTCGCTTCTCAAGCAGCCATCTCGATCGAGCGCAACCAACTACAAGAAAGCATAGAACACTTGTTTGAGGGTTTCGTCAAGGCCTCGGTGCAAGTAATAGAAGCCAGAGACCCCTGTACCTACGGCCACTCAGAGCGAGTAGCAGCCCTGACGGTGCGCCTTTCAGAAGAAGTAAACAGCACTAGCAGAGGATGGCTGCGTCCTATTTACTTTAACCATCGCCAAATTCAAGAAATTCGCTACGCAGCCCTGCTGCACGACTTTGGCAAAATCGGAGTTCCCGAAGCCGTTTTAACCAAGCAGAAAAAACTTTACCCATCACAGCTAGAAATCATTCGCCACCGTTTTGCCTTAGCTCAGCGGACCATGGAAATGGAATGCGTGCAATCCAAGTATAAATACTTACTATCCCATTCAGCCTACGGCAAACATCCTAATGAAGAATCAGGATGTCTTCAATGCCAAGAAATAGAACAGCTAGACACGAAGCTAGCAGAGGCAAAAGCTCGATTGGCAGAATACTGGGAAGTGCTGCTAGAAGCTAACGAGCCTCACATTCTGGCCGCCGAACCTCTAGCTCAACTGCGAGAACTTGCTCGACAAACTTACAGAGATATAGACGGTGAAATTAAACCCCTGCTAGACCAAGATGAAATCTTACAATTGATGGTGTCCAGGGGCAACCTGACGGTGGTAGAACGAGCAGCCATAGAATCTCACGTAACTCACACCTATGAGTTTCTGAAACAAATTCCTTGGACAAAAGATTTAAAAAATGTTCCCGAAATTGCCTACGGACATCATGAAAAACTCGACGGTACAGGGTATCCTCTAGGTCTCAAACAGTCGGAAATTCCAATTCAAGCTCAACTGATGACGATCGCCGATATTTACGATGCCCTGACAGCCGGGGATCGCCCCTACAAGCGGGCGCTACGTACAGAAGCAGCCCTCAAAATTTTGCGACAAGAAGCAACTCACAATAAAATCAATAGCGATTTGTTACAACTGTTCGAGCACCGACAAGTATTCAGCGTCCTCGGACACAATTTGGATGTCGATCGCGTCGAATCACTCTAGACGATAGTGCCAAGGAGTGCTAAAAAGTAAATATACTAGCTGTTGATTGCTCAACAGTTAATCGGATTTGAAATGTGAGATTTGAGATTGGAGATTGCACCAGTCCTGAGTCTGCGAAGGCATGAATCAGGGGCAAACATACCAAATCGTTTTCGGTCATTCCGAAAAAATTTAACAGAAAAAATCAAAATTTTGGTCTCGTTTTAAAGTATGCTATGGGGGCAACTACTGACCACATAGAACACTAGACAAGATTCCAAGATTCTTTGTAATCGGTGTGAGGAGGAGAGTAAATATGTCGAAATTTTTGTGGAGTTATCTACTGATCAGTCCAGCAGTCTTAGGAGCTACCCTAGTAGTTTCTTCGAGCGCGATCGCAGCAGACGCTCAACCCGCTGCTGACGCAACTCAGGCTCAAACTGCAAAAACTGCCATCGCTGAAATCTCCGAAGCGAAGCTCAATGCTTTAGCCGCCGTTCCTCAAGGAACAGCTATTGAGACAATTGAAGCAATTTCCCAAGTTCCGGGCGACGAAAGTGAGTCCCCAAAGGTAGCCACTGATGCTCAGGCTGCTACTGACAATGCGATCGCAGCCAACACAGCCACAGAAACCGCAAACCCCAAAGCAGCATCAGAAGCGGTAAGTGCATCTTTAGCAGCAGTTGAACCCACAGTTGTTGAGCAACTAGCAACTTCGGCTGTAGAAGCAGCTCAACCAGAACAAATCAGCGCCACTCAACCAAAAACAACCATTCCCTCAGTGGTAGAGTCGGCACAACCCAGTTTGCCAAAACCCGCTGAAGCTGTAGCTCAAACCGCAGCACCAGCAACTTCAAACCCCAACGCTACACTAGAACAGCTCAGCCAATACAGCACCGAAGGTGCAGCAGAATCTGAAACTCAAGGTCAAGTGACCTCAGTCTCTCAGCTTTCCGACGTGCGCCCCACAGACTGGGCATTCCAAGCACTCCAATCCCTAGTCGAGCGCTACGGCTGTATCGCCGGCTACCCTGACGGCACTTTCCGTGGCAACCGGGCCATGACCCGCTACGAATTTGCCGCTGGTTTAAACGCTTGCTTAGATAAAGTTAACGAACTAATCCGAGCAGGTACGACCAACTTAGCAACCAAACAAGACTTGGCAGCCCTCCAACGGCTCCAAGAAGAATTTGCAGCGGAACTAGCAACCCTGCGCGGCCGAGTAGATGCCTTGGAAGCTCGGACATCCGAACTCGAAGCCAACCAATTCTCCACCACTACCAAACTGACTGGGGAAGCAATCTTCGCCCTCAGCGACGACTTTGGTGGTAGTGCAGGCTTTTTTGGCAGAGACCGCAAAAGAATCGGCAGCAACAACAACGAAGCTGTATTCCAACAACGGGTACGTCTCAATTTAAACACGAGCTTCACTGGCAGAGACTTGTTGCTGACCAGGCTGCAAGTCGGCAACGGTCGAAACTTTAACTTTGGGGCTACCAGCGAAGGTACTCAAACTTGGAACGTAGTCGGCAGAACCGACAACGTTTTTGCCCTCGACAGCTTGCTGTACAAGTTTCCCGTCGGCGATCGTTTGAACGTTACCCTCTCAGCCAACGCAGGCGTTTGGGACGACATCATGCCCACTGTCAACCCATACTTTGAAGACTTTGACGGTGGTAACGGGGCATTAAGCGCCTTTGGACAACGGAACCCGATTTATCGCCTCGGTGGCGGTGCCGGTATCGGCTTTGATTATGCCTTCGGCGGCCGGGGATTGCTCGGTGGCGTGTTCGGCCCGACTTCTCTTTCTTTCGGCTACTTGGCATCCAATGCCGCCAATCCTAGCAAAGGTGCGGGTTTGTTCAACGGCGACTACGCAGCCATGGGGCAGTTGACTTTTACCCCCGGACGGAATTTGCAAGTTGCTCTCAACTATAACCACGGTTACTTTAGCAGAGGTAACTTTGGGTTTGACAATGGTTTGAGCAATGGTTCTGGTAATCTCGGCGGTTTCACCGGCACCGGTGTGGCAAACTCCCTGAACGGTTTGAGTGATGGCTTTACAGGCTTCCGCAGTCGAAAAGTTGTCAGCAACTCCTACGGCGCTCAGGCTTCATTCCGACTCAGCCCCAGGTTTATCATTGGGGGCTGGGGTGGTTTAACTAATGCTCGCATTCTCGGTATCGGTGATGCGAAAATTTGGAACTACGCTGTCACTTTGGCTTTCCCAGATTTAGGGAAAGAAGGCAACTTGCTGGGCTTTGTGCTTGGTCGCGAGCCTTATTTGGATAAACTTGAGGCTGCATCTAGTTTGCGGAACTTCAGAAATGATACTTCGTGGCACCTTGAAGGCTTCTACAAGTACCAGCTTACAGATAATATTTCTGTAACTCCTGGGGTAGTTTGGATTACTAACCCTAATCAAGATAAGGGTAATGATGACATCATCATTGGTACTCTCAGAACTACTTTCACTTTCTAGGAACAGCTTCTAGAAGGCTGGATGGGTGATACTCTTTCGGCCTAGAGGTCTCAAAGTTTAAGTTAGCCCTGCCTGTGGCAGGGCTTCTTGTTGGGAGGAATCAGGAAGTCAATAAACTCTAGTGGAGAACCGGAGTATAATCAATAGTGGGAAGTTAGAATTTTGAGCTCAAAATCAATACTTGCGATCGCTTCTGATACCAAATCCTCTCTTCATCGTCCTGTATTAAACTCTCTCTTCTCTTCCTTCGCGTACTTCGCGCCTTCGCGGTTAAATCATTCCGATACAACCGGAATTGATATGACTTCGGATTTGCAAATTATGGTATTTTAAAGTGAAATTATGGTGGAACTATCCTGTAAAAGCGAATATGCGATCTTGGCTTTGCTGGAGTTGGCGGATTGCTATGAGGAAGGTGAACCGCTGCAAATTCGACAGATAGCGACTCAGCAAAATATCCCCGATCGATATTTAGAACAGTTACTCGCTACGATGAGACGCTGTGGTTTAATCCGCAGCCAGCGAGGCGCTAAGGGAGGTTATATTTTGGCAAGGGAACCCTGGAAAATTACCCTCCTAGAAATTGTCAACTGCCTGGAAGGTTCGGATTTCGAGCGATCGGAAAAAGACTCACCAGCTCAAACCGTAGAAAGTGCCGTGATTTGGGAAGTTTGGCAAGAAGCTCGCTCAATTGCTAACTCCGTTTTACAAAAATATACCCTACAAGACCTGTGCGAAAAACGCAATGGCAGACGACAGCTCAATATCATGTACTACATCTAATTATTAATAGTTGATAAAAGTTAATAGTGATTAATAATTGACTTTTGTGAAGATTAGCAAAGTTATTTGTATGCAATTGATTGACTCAAAATGTAGCAAATACAAACAAAATGTGCTACTGTACCTGAAAGTCTTAAGGATATTAGACCATAAAATCTGTAATTATTAAAGAAGTCTAGACTCTGGGTATTATATTTTTTTAGGTGGGTTTAGCTCCGAATTTACCATTAACCACAAACTGACAAAGATTATGCGTATTGCTCGTGACATTACAGAATTGGTCGGCCGCACACCTTTGGTGCAACTCAACCGCATTCCCCAAGCCGAAGGCTGCTTAGCTCGGATTGTGGTCAAACTCGAAGGCATGAATCCTGCTGCCTCTGTCAAGGACCGTATTGGCGTGAATATGGTGAATGCAGCCGAAGCAGAAGGGCTGATTACTCCAGGGACAACGGTTTTAGTGGAACCGACTTCTGGCAATACTGGCATTGCTTTGGCCATGGTGGCGGCGGCTAAGGGTTATAAGTTGATTTTGACAATGCCTGATACGATGAGCACGGAACGTCGATCGATGTTACGAGCTTACGGGGCCCAATTAGAATTGACTCCAGGAATTGAGGGCATGAGTGGCTGCATCCGTCGCGCTCAAGACATTGTGGACAAAACACCGAATGCTTATATGTTGCAGCAGTTTCGGAATCCTGCTAACCCCCAGATTCACCGGGAAACCACAGCGGAGGAAATTTGGGAAGATACAGATGGCGAGGTGGATTTCCTGATTTCTGGGGTTGGCACCGGCGGTACGATTACAGGTATTTCGGAGGTGATTAAGTCCCGAAAACCTGAATTTAAGACGATCGCCGTTGAGCCGGCTAACAGTCAGGTACTTTCCGGTGGTAAGCCTGGACCTCACAAAATTCAAGGTATTGGTGCTGGTTTTGTGCCACCGGTCTTGAATGTGGATACGATCGACGAGATTGTAGTTGTCAGCGATGACGAGGCGATCGCCTACGGGCGTCGCTTAGCCAGAGAAGAAGGACTGTTGTCTGGTATTTCCAGCGGTGCAGCCTTGTGTGCGGCCTTGAAAATTGGCAAGCGTCCTGAAAATGCAGGCAAATTGATCGTGATGATTCAGCCTAGCTTTGGCGAACGCTATCTGAGCAGTCCCTTGTTCCAAGATCCAGAACTTAATCTGGCGGTGGCTGTCAACTAGAGCGATCGGGGTTAAAATCGCCACAACTAACAGCAGGGCGGGGTGCATCTCAATTAGTGCAAATATATTCCTAGGGGCGAAGCATGACCGCTGTAAATCTCTGGTTATCACTAATAAATTGTCTGCGGTCATGCTTCGCCTATGCAAAGTCGGGATGCTCCCGCAGGGCATACTATAGGCTTCCTGCTTGCCAACTATAGCAGTCGCCTTAACTATTAGGCGATTGCTAGATCGATCTGCTCAAACTACAAATAAAAAACGTCCAAATGAAACGTAGCATCAGGATGGTAAAACTTGCCTTGTTCTGACGCAGAAAAATCATACTCTGATTTCATAATTTTCTCTCTTGAGAATATTGTGTTTCAGTGAAAGTAGCTTGACGAGCGGAAATAATCCGAATGATGCAGGAGGAGCTATCAGTTTGTTCAAAAGTATGAACAACAAGCCTGACAATGCCTGTTTCATCTAATCCTTATGAATTAATTTTTAACTTCCTGAAAAATCTTATAATATTCGCAAATTATTTCAATAAAAATATCCCCTTCCAACCGAAAATGACTCAAAGCAGATAAATCTAAATTAGCCGGGAAATTGAAAGGATAGGACAGGGAAGATAAGAAAGTTTCGGCATTTTCTTCAAGTTTTCTGAGTTTGACTTCTCCTACCCAAAAACAGTAATTTTCATCGTCGGAATTGATGGGGCGAGAAATCACTAGGTGAAGAATGCGATCGAACTCGATCGCGACATCTCCGACTTCGGGGCCAAAGGTGAAGTCTAAACGCAAGCCAAGATTTTGAGGGCGAAGTGAAACCCCTACTAAATCGGCACTTTTTAAGTCTTCTAAAAAGGTTTTGAGGTTGAGTGCGATCGCGGTTGTCATAGAATCACTTTTTCTCCGGTATTATGTGTCTTAGCCCCTGGTTCAAATTTTATTTGAGTTCCATCTCGATTGTATCGACGACGGTAAGTTTTGCCATCCGTCGCGCGTATATGAGGCCCTGTACGGACTATTTCACCATTTGGTCTAATGTTAATTATACTACCATCTGGGTGTTCAAAGCTTTGATAGCCACCTTTTGTGCTAGTTTGAAATAGGAAGCCGTAACTTTCCACTATGGCGATCGCTTCTGATAAGGTTTGTCCTGTCAAATCGGGAAGTTGTTGTGCGGCTGGATTCATTGGTTGTGAATGGGAAAGATTTTGAGCGATCGCCATGATTGATTATAAAACGGGCGATCGCCCTTCTGAATTATTAGAAAGGGCGATCGCTCTTTTTTGACCGCAGATGGACGCAGATTAACGCGGATGTAAGAAGGGCGATCGCCATGATTGATGAATGATGGGCGATCGCCTTTCTGAATCTGGGAGATCGAGGGCGATCGCTCTTTATTTTTTGAAAGTTCATAGTTTCTCAAAGCAACCGAGTTTCTAACCTACTCAATACTTTGAATTAATTTAATGTTATTCCTCAGCCATTCATTGACCAAAACTTGAACGTCAATATTTTTATGTTCAGCAATTTTAGTCACAAACTGTTCGACATCAGCTTCGAGATAAATCGGATAATGAAACGTAGCATCAGGATGGTAAAACTTGCCTTGTTCTGACGCAGAAAAATCATACTCAGATTTCATAATTTTCTCTCTTGATAATATTGTGTTTCAGTGAAAGTAGCTTGACGAGCGGAAATAATCCGAATGATGCAGGAGGAGCTATCAGTTTGTTCAAAAGTATGGACAACCAGCCTGACAATGCCTGTTTCATCTAAACCTATGGTAATCCATCTATCTTCATCTTGACTGTGTTCTTCATCATAGATTGTTAATTGATAAGGATCGCGGAAAATAGTTGAAGCCAAACGAAAATTTAATTGATGCTTGCGAATATTTTGCTTTTCTTTGGCTATATTCCAATCAAAGTTATAATCCAAGGGTATCGATCGTGAAATTAATGTATAAGCAAATTATAGCATGACTTCTGAGTTGATGCAATTCGGATAGTTGAAAAAGGGCGATCGCTCTTCAAAAAGGAAGGGCGATCGCCATGATTGATTATAAAACGAGCGATCGCCCTTCTGAATTATCTTGAGAAAGGGCGATCGCTCTTTTTTGACCGCAGATGGACGCAGATTAACTCGGATGTCAGAAGGGCGATCGATCGTTTGATGAATTATGGGCGATCGGCTTTTTGAATCTGGGAGATCGAGGGCGATCGCTCAACCCAAGTTAGCTATTAATTATTGGCTGCTTTTCTGACTAAACTCTTCCCTCGCGCTTAAGTTCCCAAAATACTTTCAGAGGATTGTATGTTGAGTTGTAAACATCTGTTTTATTGTGGATGTCGTAGACACCAGATTTATTTCCGAATTCATCTGTTTTGGCACTCTTGTTTACCTGGAAGTGAAGGTGATGTGACATAGCAAACTTACTGGTATCACCTACTTGACCAAGGGCTTGGTTAGCTTCAATTCGGCCAGACGAGACTTTTAGGCTACTCAGATGTAGATAGTGATAGAAGCGCCCATCGTCTCCTTTGACTTCAATCGCATATCCTCCTCCACTGGGTCCTGAATAGCTTAGTTGACGAACAGTTCCTCCAACAAGAACTTTAACATCAACTATTTTACCTTGAGTGGAAATATCTATGCCATCATGCCAACCAAAAGCAGGATGATCCCCATAACCTACATCAACATAGCCGGCTGAATTGAGATATGGTGAACCTAATTTTGAATTCAAGAGTTTGTTGGACAATTGATCGTAGACGTTAAGAATTGCCTCATGTCCTGGGTAGTTTCTCTCATCTTTTTCACCAGGCAACATCGGTCCAGTGATCCGAGTATTTTCACCTGCTGCCCTGTTCCATTGCTCGTCTGACCATGAAGCCAGTTCATTTAAGTAACTTGAATTGCCACTACCACCGTTATTGGAAGATTTGCTAGGGATGTTACTAGGTATTTGAACTATTGGTGGCTTGCTGCCTTCCTGATATGCGATCGCCTTAACGCCATTCCAGGAAATGTGACCCTTCTCAAAGTATTGGATGAGCGTTCCATCCCCCTGTCCCTTTTCCGCACTCTTCGGAGCACCCAACCAGCCATCCAATCCACCTGTTTTCAAGAATTCCTGACGTATGGCACCATAAAGCGGGAAAGTTCCATTTTTACTGCTAACAATTGACCCTTTGTCAAATGTCTGATAGCTCACGCCATTATAGTTGATGACATCAGAAGTCGGATTGCCCAGTGTTCCTTTATAATTCTGGAAAACTGGATAAAAATTGCCACCAATGGTACGTCCGTTGAGAAAAATTGAACTAGGTGGTGGATTGGTTATAACTGGATTGGTTGTACCTGGATTGGTTATAACTGAATTAGTTGTACCTGGATTGGTTATAACTGGATTAGTTGTACCTGGATTAGTGTTAGCTGGAGGCAGTAACGGAGGGTTTCCAGGTGGGTAGCCCTTCGTGTATGCACTTGGTACCCAGTAAGATTGTCCGTTTACATTTGTCCGAAACCACAAAGCATCTTGCTCATTTGTAGTCAGATCCGCGACTGCTTCCCCGTAAGTCCAGGCATCGAAAGTGAAAGTCTGACCTTTGTATCCCACAGCCACAGTGCTCTTATCACTCAAACTAGGACTATTGCGGAGAGTCACACCATTAGTTGACCAAATAATCGAGGTGAAACTTCCTGTTTTGATGTCATAAGTTGCTCTTTCCCAAGGCGTGACTTTTCCTTCTAAACCCCAAGTTGTCGGACTCAAGAAAGGACTAGGCGTGTAACTTTGTGGCTTTGTATCCTTCGCCACTTGCACAGCCTTATTCAAATTCACCACCCCAAAACCCGTTTCTTTATCCCATCCGAGCTCCTTCAAATCGATCGCACTTCCAGTCAAAATGTCAATCACTTGAGTCACACTCAAATCGGGATTACTCTCCCAAACTTTAGACGCCATCCCCGCAGCCTTAGCCGCCGATGCCGAAGTTCCCGACATCGTACCAATATCATCACCAACAGTCGATAAAGTCGGATTGTCGATCGCACCTCCGGGCACTAAAATATCCAAACCATAGCCATAGCTGGAATAATCCGATCGCCCAAATCCATCAGACGAACCAACCGTGAGAATATTCTCAAACTCCTGGGAAGATTGACCCAAAACAGACATCACGCCGCCGTCATTTCCCGCCGCTACAACTAACAGCACTCCACTCTGACGCGCATTTTCCAAAACCGCACGTTCTCGGTTCGTAAATTCGTAACGAGTGGTAATGGTTCCGTCAGCATTCTTTTGAGTTAAATCGAGGGGTAAAAGGGCGATCGCATTCTTCTGCTTTTGTCCTTTCGCTTCACTCACAAAATCATTTAAAGCTAAATCCCATTCCCCAGAACCAATTGCCCGACTTAGATACACATTGGCCTTATCATTGTAGCCATCAATGCCTTTATCATTCCCTTGAATTGCACTTACTAAACCCCAGTTAAAAGTGCCATGTTCGTTACCAGTACCGGCAGTAAACAAAGGATTGCTGTCTTTGTCAATGCGATCGCGCCCCAATGTCACTTTAGAATAATCCAAATCGGGATTATTCGGCGCAAACCCAGTATCGAAAATGCCGATAAAAGGCGTCGGCTGAATAATTGGTTTCGACTCAACAGGCGGTTCAACTATAACCGAAGGTTGGGGTTCATCGACAGGTGGCGTTGTTGTAACAGACGGTGTTGTTGTAACAGGCGGAGTTACAGCCACCGGTGGTTTAATCACAGGTAGCGTTGGCGGTGTTACAGGTACTGGTGGGGTTGTTACGGGTGAAGTTGTCGCAACTGGCGGTTTTGTTTCCACAGTTGGCGTTACAGCTACGGGTGAAGTTGTCGCAACTGCTGGTTTTGTTTCCACAGTTGGCGTTACAGCTACGGGTGAAGTTGTCTCAACTGGCGGTTTTGTTTCCACAGTTGGCGTTACAGCTACGGGTGAAGTTGTCTCAACTGCTGGTTTTGTTTCCACAGTTGGTGTTACAGCTACCGTTGGTTTTGTCTCCACAGTTGGTTTTGTTTCCACAGTTGGCGTTACAGCTACCGGTGGTTTTGTCTCCACAGTTGGCGTTACAGCTACCGTTGGTTTTGTCTCAACTGGCGGTTTTGTTTCCACAGTTGGCGTTACAGCTACCGGTGGTTTTGTCTCCACAGTTGGCGTTACAGCTACCGGTGGTTTTGTCTCCACAGTTGGTTTTGTTTCCACAGTTGGCGTTACAGCTACTGGCGGTTTTGTTTCCACAGTTGGCGTTACAGCTACCGGTGGTTTTGTCTCCACAGTTGGCGTTACAGCTACCGGTGGTTTTGTCTCCACAGTTGGTTTTGTTTCCACAGTTGGCGTTACAGCTACCGGTGGTTTTGTTTCCACAGTTGGCGTTACAGCTACCGGTGGTTTTGTCTCCACAGTTGGCGTTACAGCTACCGGTGGTTTTATGTCTGTCGGCAGTTTAGATTTGACATAATCGATCAATTTTTTGCCACCATCAAGCTTCGTCCAATCTTTCTTTGGATCGATAACTTTCTCTATTGCCGCTGCTTTTCCCGTCGCACCAGTCAAATTGAAAACCAAATCGTTGTAATCTTTATCCGAACCTTCGTCAACCCGCTGATCTTCCATCGCAAATGCCTTACCATTGCCAGTGACATCTGCTACTTGACCCTCTAACAAAGCATCATCTGGATTCAGGCTAGATAAGGAAAACAGTGGCCGTTTATCGCCATCAGCATCGGGATTATTAAAGACATCTTGCACAGTCCCATTTGGCACCAACATCACCGCAAAAGGCTCTCCCGGTTTCATCAGAAATGTTTTCGGACCGCTGTACTGTCCTTGGTTATAATTCGCCTCTCCTAAACTGCCGTTAAATAGGGGATTTGCACCTTCTATGGAGTCAGAAATTACGACGTGTCCGAATAAAGAATTGCTCAGAGCTCGTCTTGCTGATTCTTTGATGAATTCCTCAGAACCAGGATCGAAATTCTCCATTCCCTGCACGCTAAAAATCGCAACTTCACCTTGATAATTGCCGCCGTCGTGCAGCCAGTCAAAGCCCACTTGACCCGTTGAATCTGGTGTGAAATAACCGGAGATAACGCCTAAGCCTGTCAGCGGGTCAACTTTGCCGTCTGGTGTTAAACTCACTTGATAATTGGTATCACGGGAAGGTGCAGAAATTTTGAGTGCATAATTGGTTGCACCCAAATTATCGATGCTAAATGTTCCTGAATTTGTGCCGTTGGTTTCGATGTCTTTGACGACTTTTCCCTGACTGTCTAGGAGTTGCATCCCGACAATGGAACTAAATCCTTCAGCAGTGACTCGAAAGTTGCCGGGATTGAGTCGATTAAAACGATAGGTGTCTGTGGGGTCAGTTTTACCCGCGAAGTCGATCGAGAAATAGTTGTCGTTGAGATTGCCGATCGATATATTAGACATGATGCACCTCTACTAATCTGATAACTTTGGCCTGATATTTATCTATCTGGAGTGCGCCGGAGTTTTTATGCAGTTTTTATGCGTTTTGCAATATTACTTCACAAACAATGTGAGTAAACTCGCATCAACTTCCGCCGCTACTTATCTATCTGGATTGCGTCGGAGTTTTGATGCAGTTTTTATGTTTTACACAAACAAAGACTCGGCGGTTGAAACCGCGTCTACAAAAACAAAGTCCCAGCAGAGGGGGACTAAGAAATAGGGAATTTTGCTTAGATGAGTAAACTTTCTACTTCCCCTTACCCTTGGTGACAAACTCCCGCAGCCGCAACAAACTAGCCGTTTGTCCCAAATTCAGCGGTAACAGCGACACTCCCTCCAACCGAGACTGCACCCAACCGTCGCCCCAATACCACTCGTGAAACCCGTCAATTCCCTGACTCAATAACAGGCGCAGACAATTCGGCTCAGCAATATCAACGTGATGCTGAACGGCCACCGGGCCCAGCCAACTCGTAAATGTCAAACCTGAAGAAAATTCTTCCGGCAAACCTTTAGATAACTGTTGCGGCCACAGCCATTGCTGCAATTGAGCTGGACGCAGCAAGCTATCCCGAATCGCTGTTTCGGAAGCTTCAAGCTCGATCCGCAGGTTGCTTTGTTGAAAATTACCGAGCATAAGAATTTTAGATATAAGTGCAATTAACTTAAATGTAACTTATTGCATTGGTTCTCAGTAAAATGTTGCACCATTCGTGTGAAGTAGGGGCGGGTTCACCAATCATCTCTAACTCTCACCAACAATTAAAATAAACCCGCCCCGCCCCACTAAAAATCCCCAATTGACATTGGTGCAACATCTCAGTTCTAACCGAGTATCCCGATCGCACATCATATCAAGCTAGAGCCTGGGCGGGTTTATGAGATTGTTAGTTTTGGGCATAGATTGTTGGTAAAACCCGCCCCTACTTATATAATAAATTCGATAGACACCGCATCAAAATCAAAGAAACCGGGTTTTTGGCGGTTTTTGCGGGCTGTAACGAATAGTTTCGCAAAAACCCGGTTTCTGGGCATCCAGCAGATAAATATCAACTTCAGTTACGATTAAAATATCCTTAATTCACTTTTGAATCATGACTTATACAACTCCAAAATTCATCGTGTCTCAAGTGGGTGAAATCCCCCAATCGCAAGCCGCGACATGGGAAGATTATGTAGCTGCTTACGAAGATCCGTCTTTGGAAGAAGCCAGAATATTTTTTTATGAAGGATATCTTTGGATAGACATGGGTAACGAAGGGCCTCAGCACGCCAGATTTAATGATTTGTTTACCATCATATTTTTCCTGTGGTTTACGACCAAATTAGGACAAAATTTTGATTCTCTCAGTGGTTGTGTAATTGAAAAGTCTCAATTGGGATCTGCTGCGCCAGATAAAGTTTTATACATCGGTGGAGATTTCCACAAATGCCAAAAAGGGGAACCGCGCCGAATCAATTTGAATCAGTCGCGAGTTCCCGATTTAGTCGGGGAAATTTCCGATACTACTTTGACGATCGATTTGGATCAAAGGAAGCGCTTGTATGCTGCTTTGGGAATTCCTGAATATTGGGTAGTAGATATTCAAGGCGAGAGAGTTTTGGCATTTCGATTGAACGAGAATGGCAACTATCAGGAGTGTGAAATTTCTGGTGCGCTTGAGGGTTTACCAATTGCGTTGCTATCGGAGACTTTGAAAATGTTGACTCAGGGAAATGGGACGGCGGCTATGTGGTTTGCTCAACAAATTGGGAATTTGTAAATGGGGGTGGGGAAAAGTGCGATCGCGATATTTAATATGCTGCTTTCTTAGTCCCTCTCTGCTAGGACGAAAGTTTGCGTAGGGGCCATCCCCCCGTGGCGGTTGGTGAGCGAAGTCGAACCATTTGCCCGGTTTCAACCGCCGCAGGATCGAGGGGTAGCTATTCCCAAGGAAAACCAGGTATCACATCATCAATTTCCGCCATAATTTGCATAGTCTCTTTCATGGCAACTACGACGCGCTGATAGTGCAGAACCTCATCAAAAGATAAACTGCGATTTGCTTTTTTGCGGTCTTTAAGCCATTTATCCAATACTTGATATCCACCTATTTTAAACGCCCAAACTTCTGGAAAAATACCTTGAAAATATTGCTGTTTGTTAATATAAACCCGCCATTCCGATTCATTGTAAGTAACTTGAGTAACAGCATTATCGCCGCTGACAGGATATTTAGTAATTACCTTATTTAATTTTTTCGATTTCATCAAGTGCAGTGCTACCAATTCCTCACCTTTTTTAGCGAGGGTTTGAAAAAGTTCATTGTCGGAAGTTAAGGGTAAGCGGGGAAAGTCTATTTTCAGAAATTCTGCATAACGCTGGCGGTAGGTAGGACTGTGAAAGACAGCATAGGCGTAATAAAAGATGGCTTCGGGAGTTGGTATATAGCCTAATTTTTCACGAACTGCGTTGAGAAAGTTTTGGGATAAATTGGGAGTGCGATCGGTGAATAAATTACCCTGTTCATTTTTAGTATCAGGATAGAGGTAAAGAGGGAAAGCATTACAACCATCTTTTATCTCAACGTATAATGCAGGAGTTGGTTTATCAGCAACCAGTGCGTGTCCCCATTCAGCAGCTTTGGTTTGTCTGACTACATTTAGAGAGAGGTTTTCTTTCATCATGTGCTGTTGCAAAATTGTTCTAGGACAGTCCATCGCTACAGTGCTAAAGTAGCAAAAACGCCAATCAAAAGGACGATATAAGCAGTCGATTAGCCATTTTTCCCAGTTTTCATTTTGACGAATTTGTTGTCGGGCAGTTTCTACATTCCAATCACGGTTATCTTTGAGCTCATATTTCTCCTCAATTTCCTTGTTTGATATTTTGATATTCCTGAAATCTTGTAATTTTTTCTTGATATCTTCCCTTTCAAAATCAATAGCAAAGTCATCGCGATGACTTTGAAATCCCAGTGTATTAACTGGAAAAATTTCGGTCAACTTCCAACCGCTGTTATACTCGGTTCTTAAATCGATATTCTGTATAATAAATAAATATTCTGGTGACCGAGGCTCAACAGCCACCCATTCAGTTGTCTCGATATCTAACTGGTTGAGAATTTCATATTTAGAAGTACGACTTCCCCATAATTCAGCATGATGAACTTTTGCAGGAGTAGACTTACCAGGCTCTTTGATAAAAATGCCAATACTGACTCCCTGCTGAATATCAAACACATTTTGGTCTGGCGAACCATCAGGAGAAACTTCTTTCTTTTTAGAATTACCGTGCAAATCTAAAACATAAATATCAGTGAAAGTTTGCATCAAATTTTGACGCATTCCCCGAAAAGTAGGATTGTCTAGATAGCCGTGATTAGTCACAAAAGCCAAAACACCAAACCCCGTTTGACTAACTCGCCACTGTCCAAAACGAATAAATTTTACATAATCATCTTGCAGCCATTTAGAATTGCGCTCTTTCAGCGGTACACCGTCCACATAATAGTAATCTTTTACCAATCCGGCTATCCATTCACTCTTATTAGCAGAATGACCAGAATAAGGCGGATTTCCCAACACAACCATCACCGGTACATCCCGCTTAATTGCTGAAGCTTCATTAGCTTCTTGCGCCACAAATTGAGCAAAGAGAACCTCTGATTTTTTTAAAGCTTCATCTAATGTATTCGTGAGATAAACTCCTAAACGCTGCTTGTTTCTAAACTCATAGCCGAGATTTTGCAGTTGCAAACCGAGTTTAAGGTGTGCTATGGCATAGGGAGCCATTAACAACTCAAAACCAAATAATCGGTTTAATAAATTCTCCTGTACATACTGATTCCAACTTCCAGATATTCCCATATCTTCCAAGTTTTGATAAATGCGATCGACAACTCCGTAAAGAAAAGTACCCGTACCAGTTGCGGGATCGAGAATTTGAACTCGCGGCTGTTGCGTATCTGGATTTTTGCTATTGTCGGCTAATCCTAAAGGCAGATTAAAACGGTTTTTTAGGATAGCATCGACAGAACGAACAATATACGAGACAACGGGTTCAGGAGTATAATAAACGCCGCGACTTTTCCGCAAAGCTGAATTATAAGCTGCAAGAAAGGTTTCGTAAAAATGAACAACTGGATCGGATTGGCGAGTGCGACTACCAAAGTTTTCGAGAATAGCAGTCATGTCAACTCGCCCTAGTAGCTCGACTAAATCATCTATTGCCCAGTTAATTTTACTGAGTAAATCCGTCTCGATAATGCTGTTAAATAATCGGCGCAAAAACGGATTAGTCGCTGGGATGTACGTGCCCGCTGTCCGGCGGTCAAAAAGTTGATTTCCGGGATTTTGAGCGTGACCAACTCGCGCCGCAAATAAACCGTAGGAAATAGTTTGAGCGTACATATCTGCAAAAGCTGCATCGTTGAGGTCGGGCAGTAATATCTCATTAAATCCACGCTTTAGTTGATGTAATTCTCCGGCTTCAGTTTCTATTTGCAAAGCTGATTCTGTAGCGAGTAGAATTGATTTGGTTAGTCGCGCCATCTGTTTTGCCAAATCTTCGGGACTGTTAATGGCTGCACCAGTGTAGTTAAGAAATCCCTCGATTAATTCAATAGTTTTGTCAGAGTTGCAAAGCGTAATTTCGTCACCGATTCTGGTGGCTAAAACTGCGGTCAATCTGGCTTTGCCATCAACATACCAGCGAAACTCCAGATAATTGGTGAGAATTAAATTACCGTTTAACGATTCTCGATATCGCTGCAACTGTTCGGTTTTTTCAATAGGATTCAAATCTAACCCGACATCTTTAGCTTCCACATAACCGACAAGTAAATCCCTGCGCCTGACAGTAAAATCTGGAACACCAGCTTTATTACCTTTTTCTTCTATAATTGCTGCGAGACTAGCAGCCGGATTATCGAGTAAATTCTTGATAGTTGGGTAATGGGTGCGCTCGCTGCCCCGCTGGAGATTGTTCTGAATTGACTGGATGTAGGTATCAAAACGCATTGGCTTTGTTGTTAATGGTATTGATAATTATATAATAGTCAGTGTAGGGCGATCGCCCGTTAATCCAAAAAGTCTAACTGAAGTACGCGCGAGCGGAGCTATGCCGAGCGTGAATCGCCTACAATAGAATTAACACTTTTCCTCTCAAACGCCATGCAAATTGTTTTGTCACCTGAAGTCGAAGCCCTCGTGCAACGTCAACTCACGACTGGCAAATACAAAAGTGCGATCGAAGTCATCCTCGCAGCCATTCAACTACTCGAACAACAGGAAGAAATATATCAAGGACGACTGCAAGAACTCCAACGAGATGCACTAATTGGACATCTTGCATCCCAACGTGGCGAAGTCGTAGACGGTGTAACCGCAATGGCAGAAATCCGCGCTAACCTGCGATCGCGCTACACTTAAACAGATAGTTTTGGCGCATAAACTGTCACATAAATTTCATAATGGGCATAAAAAAGCTTACCAAAAACAAAAAAAATAACAGACACAAAAATGTTCCGACTCTCCCAAAGCCAACTGAAAATCATCCAAGAATGCCCGCGCAAATTCCAACACAGCTACCTAGAACTCCTCGCCACCCACACATCCCCAGAACAACAAGAAAAACTCGCATGGGGTAGCCGATTTCACCTATTAATGCAGCAGCGCGAACTAGGATTGCCCCTGGCCTTCATCACTGAAAAAGAAATTGAAATGCAACGCTGTCTGGTAGCATTTATCCATAGCGCCCCCGAACTTTTTACCCCGTCAGAAAATGACAACAAAACCTTCCGCCAAGCCGAACATCCCCGTACCTTCATTTTTCAAGATTACCTATTCACCGTCATCTACGATTTACTAATAGCAGAACCAAACCAAGCTCAAATTCTCGACTGGAAAACCTATCCCCGTCCTCAAGAATTCCACTGGATTTCTCAAAGTTGGCAAACTCGCCTCTATTTATATGTATTAGTAGAAACCAGCGATTATTCGCCGGAACAAGTTTCTATGACATATTGGTTTGTCCAATTGCAAGGAGAGGAACCGCCACAAAGCCTCACATTTCCTTACAATCAAATAGAACACGATCGCACAAGACAAGATTTAACCAACCAGTTGCACCAGCTTAGTCAGTGGCGAGAAGAATATACCCGCTCCGGTGAATTTTTACCCCAAGTACACATCAATTCCAATGTGTGTAATTCCTGTCAATTCGCCCCTCGTTGCAACCGGACCAAAGACACCAAAGCTTCCTTAGCCAATTTTGTTGTAGAACCTCCGACGGATTGGCTACCAAATATTGCTATAATCGATGAAATAAGTATTTAACAGGACTGACGCATTTCCACGTAATTTTGTAGTGGTGCATCAACGCGATCGCACTTAGGCGATCGCACCGAAAATTAGACGCTTAAACCCAATTTAATGTTCCCATGAAAATTGCACCAAATCCCATCGCCATTCCGCAACGCCAGCGACGCTTTTTAAGTGCAGTAACTGCCGTTTTAACCTGTAGCTTCATCTGCCCAATCGCGGGAGAAATCATTGAAAATAAACCAGCAGTTGCCCAATCCTCAGCCTATTGCCAATTTTCAAAAGAACAAGTAAATGAAAAAGAAGATTTGCGTCGGGCGGCCCTCTCAGGAAAACCGGAATCTCAGCAGGCATATTTTAGTGCATTAAACAAACACGCGCGGGAAATAGCCGAATGTCGCCAAAAAAATTGGCCCCAAACTCAAGCGGTTTGGCTGCGCTTGTATCCCTGCGATGTCCGGGCGGGAGAACTCGATCGCGTATTAGATAAAGTTGTGAATAAAGGCTACAATCAAGTCTATATCGAAGTATTTTACGATGGTCAAGTGCTACTTCCCGTCGCGGATAATCCTACGACTTGGCCTTCTGTTTTGAGAAATCGTGGCTACGAGAAATCCGATTTATTAGAAAATGCGATCGCCAAGGGAAAACAGCGAGGTTTAAAAGTGTATGCTTGGCTATTTACCATGAACTTTGGCTATACCTACGCTCAGCGTGAAGACAGACAGCAAGCACTGGCAAAAAACGGTCAAAATCAGACAAGTTTAACCGTAGTTCAAGACGCAGGAATTAACGATGACTTCGGAGAAGTTCCGGGAAATCAAGCCTTTGTCGATCCCTACAGCCCCCAAGCGCGGCAAGACTATTCATTGTTAGTAAATCAAGTGCTCAAACGTCGCCCCCAAGGAATGTTATTTGACTACATTCGTTATTTGCGAGGCGTTGGCCCAGCTTCTGTTGTCACTAAAGTCAAAGATTTGTGGATTTATGGCCCAGCATCCCAGCAAGTTTTGTTGCAGCGTGCTAACAATCAACAAGGGCGAGATTTAATCCAGCGATACTTGACAAAAGGATTTATTAATGTTAGCGATGTTCAAGCAGTAGTCAAACAATATCCAACCGAAAAAGAACCTCTTTGGCAGGGGCGAATTCCGCAACCGATAGCAACACCAACTCCCACACCAATTCCCCCTCCTAAAAAAGCCAACTCTAGGGGACTGACTGCTGCAAAAGTTCCCGATAATGGTAAACCAAACGTTCCGAATCCCACACCAAAACCAACCCCAACACCAAAACTGCCTGACACTGGTACTCTGCAAAAAGACCTCTGGAAACTGAGTGTTGCTCACGCAGTCCAAGGAGTTTTAGAATTTTTGGGGATGGCGATTCAACCCGCCCAAAGGATGGGAATACCTGTAGGAGCAGTATTTTTTCCGAATGGGAATCAAACTATAAATCTAGGAGGATTTGATTCGAGATTGCAGCCTTGGGACAGGTTTCAGGCTTCCATGGAATTTCACGCGATGTCCTATGGCAATTGTGGGGATGTAAGCTGTATTGTACCCCTGGTGCAGCGAACTGTGAGTTTAGCACCTCCGGGAGCAAAAATTATTCCGGCGATCGCCGGTGATTGGGGAAAATCCCTGAAAAATCGGCCTTCTTTGGAAGTTCAAATGCAGGCTATTCGCTCTGCTACACCGCAAATTAATGCAGTGAGTCATTTCTCTTTTGGATGGCAAGAACCGGAGGATGAAAGGGCACGACAAACTTGTCGGTTGTAGGGGAATGAAGCAGCTAACACTCTGGGAGTTTGCCTCCGAACCCTCAGACCGGGGAGTGTCAATACCCACATTCCGCACCCCCAACTGGCACATACGCGGATTGGGGGTGCGGAATGTGGGTTAAAAGCGCGGCGTAAAAAGTCGAGGGCGGACTTGGCAGACGTAGAGGTGTTTTTGGAAATACTTGACTTGGAGGGTTAACCTGTGTCTACCGACAGGATGCCGGGATACTACCTGACCCAGATAGGCGGTGTTTCGCATTTGTTGTGCGAAACAAAATGCGAAACAAATGCGAAACAAATGCACAACAAACGCACAACAAATAAGGTTTGAGCCGCTCTCTACTTTTCGGCAAATAACGGCTCAAAGCATTGCTGTGTAAAGGTTTTAGTTAACGGGTACGGCAGGACTCGAAACGGCAATACATCTAACCGTGATTCTCTCGTCAATCTTGCTATCCATTTGTATCCGAGAAAAACCCTTTCGGACAATAAGCGGATACAAAATGGATAACATCCCTAACAAACCAACAGGCTACGAAAGACTACTGGAATATTGTAAGCAAGCTCAGAAAGAAGCGCCCAAAGGAGTTTCACTCAAAATAACGGGAGCGAAAAAACGATACATCCATCTCAGGGTGTCTCTTGACGGAAAAGAGCGAGTGTTGGGGTGTGGTTGTGGACTAACAATGACTGGAATTGCGATCGGGGAGAAAATAGAAATTCGGTTCCGACCGTCGCAGAATTCCCAAAGCCGGCCGAACTGCTTAACCAGTTAAAAGCGCGACGCAAAAAGTCTAAGGCGGACTTGGCTGATATGGAAGCAGTTTTGGACGTATTGGCAGAGCTAGGTACTTGATTGTCTCCAATTTTGTCTCCAATTTTGTCTCCAATTTGTCTCCAACTTGCTTCCTAACAGCCCGTCTTTGTCTCCAAATTGTCTCCAAAACGCCTTGTTTAACCACAGGCGTTAAGCCCTAGAAACGCAAAAAACCTTGATTTTTCAAGGGTTCTAGCTGTTTACAGATATAAGCGGGCAGCGGGAATCGAACCCGCATAATTAGCTTGGAAGGCTGTAGGACGACAATCTTGAATCTGTTACCTGTACTAGGTTATGCCGATTTCAGCATGGGGCTGTTAGAGAATTGTATTCATTTTGTATTCAACTAGGTATTATGGGGGTGTTGAGTTGGTAGAAAGTTATGGTCTATATTCCACCTAGCAGAGCTAAAAAAGGTTCCGTAGTCGTTCAGTCCAATGAGGGGAGGCTACGCTTGCAGATGCCGAGGCATCTGTGTGGGGGCAAGCAAAAATTCCTTTATCTAAATTTGGCAGACACCTCTGAAAACTGGAAGCTAGCAGAAGCAAAAGCGCAATTGATTGAGTCTGACATCAGGTTTGAGCGGTTTGACCCCACGCTCAAAAAATACAAGCCAGAAACTCACTTGACTGTGATTGAGACTATCAAGCCAAAACCGGAACTGACGCTTACCCAGTTGTTTGCTAAATACTTGGAATTCAAGAAGCCAACACTCAAGGCCACAACCTTCAATTACTTAGTGACGGGCATTCAGAGCTATATTGACCGTTGCCCTCACCAGCCTTTGTCTGAGGACGGCGCTTTGCAGGTACGCGCTTGGCTGTTGGAGGATACGACTAACAGCATGACTAAGAGAATTTTGACTCACCTAAATGCAGCGGTAAAGTGGGGGATTAAGTTCAAGATTGTCAAGGGATTAACCGTATCGCCATTTGAAGGGATGGCGACTGAATTGCCTAAGCACAAGTGGGAAAGTGACCCTGAACCTAATGCTTTTACAGCCCAAGAAAAAGAGCTTGTACTGGAAGCTTTTAGGAATCACAGAGGGACTTGGAACGGTAGGGGTGAAACTGGACAAAAATTTTGTTTTTATTACCCTATGGTGCAATTCTGGCTGCTGACTGGATGCCGTCCATCCGAGGCTATTGGACTGAGGTGGTGTGACATAGCTAGTGACTTTTCTCACATTGTGTTTAATGGGAGTGTTCAGCATCCGGGCGGTAAGGAGACAAGGGTTGACGGTAGTAAAAATAATAAACGGCGTAAATTTCCTTGCAATCAAGAACTGATTCAGTTGTTGAAAAGTATCAAGCCAATAAGTCTGACTGATAAAGAGAAACTGGTTTTTCCATCACCTATTAAGGGCGGGGCGATTAATTACAACAATTTCACTAAACAGGTATGGCATAAGTTGGTTGACCCAATTACCGAAAACAGTCGGCAACATCAACAGGATTGTCAGACTACTACGCCCTACTCTTGTCGGGATACTTTTATCAGCGAACAAGTTGGCAAGGGTGTACCGAGTGCGGTGGTGGCTAAGTGGTGTGATACATCTGAGAAAGTGATTAATGCTGTCTATTTAGACAATAAGGTATTGGAGCATTTACGCCCCCTTTGATACTGTTAATATGTTGATTCTCTGGGCAACTTTTGCGACACTAAACTTTACAACCGAACTGTTGACAGTTTGTTGGGAAGCTGCGATCGTATGTAACTAAGGAAGATTGATGCGCGACTGACAAGCACTTGCAATGCTAGCCAAGTCACGACTTCCCCAAACCGTTCTATTACAACGTTTGGAGCCTATAAATTATGCCACTTTCAGCCGATTGTCCCAATGGACGATCGCAACTCTTAATGATTGAGTTGGCGGGGTTTTGCCATGACTGAACCCCCCATCAGCCACCGTCGCATTGACAAGCTCAAAGCGATCGCCTACGACCGCGGTTTCACCAATGAAGATGCCAAACAGTTCGGGAAACTCAGCAAAACTGCCACATGGGAGGCATTGCTAGAACTGTACCTAGTTGACGGTGAATCCCTTGAGACGGCGACTGTAGACAGTGTAGACAGTGTAGACACCAATAAAGTTGCAAGTGTAGACAGTGTAGACAAAACATCTGAACCGCTTGACCTACAAGCTGTAGACAGTGTAGACACCCTCGACTGGACTAATGACGGTTCCTTTCCCGTCTGCAACTTTACCCGCCACAATTCCACATTCTTTGACTGGGTTGACTTTGGACAACTCATTGCACTTGCACTCGCTTCTGTGGGGGTATTTGTGCTGGCTATGTCCATGTGGCGACAAATTAACCCGCTCAATCTATTTCCTAAAATCCGCATCAACATTCAAATAGGAGCCGAATATGGGACGCATGAACAAAATCTTTAAAAATGAGGAAAAATCGGGCGGTTTAAGCCATGGTAGCCATGCTATTAACCATTCCACCGTTTTAGCCCCAACCAGTGCCGACGCAATCAGCCCTCTTAACCCTGGCAAATTTACCGCAGCCGACCGTAGCGTCCCCATCATCGAAAAACCCCGCTACTTCACAGAAGAAGAAGCCGATGCTATGAAGCAGTTGGCAAAGGAGAAAACTGAGGGCGCACGTCACGCCAAACGGGCTTATGAAGCGGCTGGCAAGATTGAAGAAGCCGATGCCAAAGTCCACAAACACCACCGCAAATATGAGGGCGTGGTTGCCGACAACGAACTCGTAAAAAAGCGCGCCGACGCAGGTCTGGGTAAACACTTGCACGGCTTGCGTCCTGCTTACGCTCGATTAGGCATGGGTTTAGAACAAGCAGCTAGTAATGCCGAAAGTCGCATCAGCGAAATTAAAGCCAAGCTACAAGGGACAAAACCATGAGCAGGGCGATCGCACTTTTTAACACTTTTGTGAGTTGTGCGATCGCTTCCAGTTTCCTTTGCTGGATAGCGTCGCTCAATTTTAGACTACAGATTTTGGTGAGAGCCTTGTACCTAGTCCTAGTTCTGTGTTGGGTTCTAGGCTGGATACTAGACGACTGGCTGTGTTTGAAATTCCGCATCACACTCCTGGACCTGCAAGGGATTTTGGTTGCCGGGATAGCCGCTGTTTTATTCGGTTTGGGGGTGATGTTATGCAGATTTTGAAGGTTTGCGCGTTAACAACCTCTGGGTTAATCCTCTGGCTAGCACCGCCGTTCACCCTCAGCCGTAAAATTCCGCTGCACAATTGGGTCACTGGACTATCTCTGGCAGGCGGTTTTGCTTGCTGCTTTGAATCCCGACGGATTGCCCTCAAACTAGCTCAAGCCCAAGAGTTTGAGTCTATGCGTGAGGCTGTTGTCGTGGCTGATGCTGTTGATGAACTGGCTACCAGTGCTTATGTCTCCGAACAGCAGCGCCGGATGGAAGCCGAATCTATCCTAAACGCGGCAGGTTCTGAACAAGTGGAACACCTAGAACGCTCTCTAGCTCTAAGTCTCAGCCAAGAGGACGGGCTAGGTTCTGAACGTTCCGTACAACTAGCTGAGAACGCCGATTCAGAACTTTTAGAACGGATTCTGGAACTAAAGGCTAAGGGCTATGGCAAAGCAAAAATCATCCTTGAGTTGTGGGGCGTAACCAAGGGGGGTAGTTCTAAGTACAAAGCTGCTGAGGTTGAGTATAAGCGCTTGGTTGGTGAGTAAGACGGATGTATCGCTTTGTGCTGATTTTGGAAACCTATCATGCTTAACAACAAAATCCGTCCGAGATTTTGAACAAAATCCCCTCTGACTTGTTGGTGCTGAAATCCTTTCTGCAACTCGCTCGTCTAGTGCTTTTACCTTTAAACCCGACGAGTGAGTTCTGACACGTATTCGGTTCGTTGCCGAGACAAAAACCGTCTGAAATTGTCAAGCGCAATTTATCAATTAAAATGTTCGACATGGATGTGAAATGTATTTACGGGTTCATCGAGCGAGTCAAGCGCTGTCTCAAGCCTTTCTGGAATAGAGAGGCCGGAGAATCTCTTATGGAGTTTGGAGAACGCAGCCGAGAATGGCATCCGAGAAAGATGAAATTCTGGAAATACATTTGTTGCACAGTTCGGGCGCATATGTTGGCAGAGATAAAGCATCTCATTAACAAGCCTGAGAAAACTCCCAAGACTCGTCTTGAGCTTGCAAAGGAACCTGTAATCAAAGACACCGAGATTCAGTTGCCTGTTCGAGCAATGGATCGAGCTCCTCCACCCTTCCCAATCTTTGTCCCATTACCTGACGCTGAAATAGGTGGCTGTGCTCGTAACGACAGCTTAATCGCACCCGCAATCTAACCCGCGGGGCGGTTCCTCCTGTGTCCTAAATTTTCAAAAAAAGTAAACGCCAAAAAACCGCTGTCTCTAATTGGAAGCTAGCAACAGCGGTCTTTGGTACTAAAACCCGCTTTTTAGGGCGGACTACATCATGACTAAATCTTACCCCACCGGGGAAAATTCTGCATCCGATTCCTCAGAAATTTCCAGCCAACTGAGCACAGGCTCTTTCGATATCCGTGACCATTTGGACAAGCTGGAACCAGGCAAAGAGAAGAATAAATACACTTGCCCGGTATGTGGCGGACACAACCTAAGCGTTGAACCTAGCACTGGCAGATATAAGTGCTGGTCTGGCGACTGTAGTAGCGCTGCTATCCGTGAAGCTATTAAGCCGTTATCCGAGTTCTTGGCAGAGCAGCATGGCAACAAATCTGCCAGCACACGTCAGCCCGCCAAGAAAGCTACCAAGAAAGCACAGTCAGCACCAGTCCCAATTCCCACAGGATTGAAGCTCTTAAAGCTGCTAGCACCACAATACGGGCCCGAACCATTCAAACCTCAATACATCCCAAAGGATGTACCTGCCGATGCAGAGCAAGTCACCTACGTTTACAGTGCCTCACAGGAAGTCTTTCGGTTTCAGTGGATAGACCTGAGCAAGCCAAAGGGACGGGACAAAACCCACCGTCAGATTCACATTGACGGCGACGGTAAACGGGTATGGACTAAAGGTGATTTACCTTGGTCTGCTTACCGCATTGATGAAGTAGTTGAGGTTTTAGCGGGTGTACCAGACGGTGAGCCTGTTGCAGTTCTGATGCTTGAGGGTGAACCGAACGTAGAGCTAGCGCGGTCTCACGGTATCGCAGCTTTGACCATGCAGGGGTCTAAATGGAGCCACCATGAGATACAAATGATGGCTGAAACTCTGCAAGCAACAGGCAAAAATATCGTACTCGTGAAGCTGCGGGATAACGATGACACAGGAGTTAAGAAGGGCACAGAGGTTCGGCTGGTTTGCAACCACATTCAATTCCCTTGCCTAGTCGTTGACCCGGTTGCCATTTGTCCAGATATCCCAGACAAAGGGGATATCCGAGAGATTTTGGAAACTATGGACATTGAAGAGTTTATTCGCCGATTAGAAGCAGAAATTCACAACGTTGCAACGGAAGAAATACAAGAAAATCCTTTACTCTCACGCCCGCATACGTGTGAAGATGTAGTATATTTGTCGTCTAATAGTAACATTGACGATTACATTCCAGACACAGCACCAGTTTCAGAAGAAAATTACGTTCTAAAAGCTGAATCTGCACTGTACTCTGACGGTCATTGGGTGTCGATTGCGGGTCAAATTTACCGATTCACTGGCAGTTACTACGAGTTGCGTTCTGAGGTTTCCGAGAAACGTCGCATCTTTGAGTGGTTGAGGACTTACTCAGAGAAAGGGAAAGGGGGCGTGTACCGTCGTAGCCGAGTTAACTCAAGTAGCACAAATGAAGTCTACAACTCAATGGTTTTAGGGCTGGCTGTAGACATTGAGACTGTGAACCCGCCGGGATTGAACTGTTCTAACGGGGTGGTAAAAATCAATTCTGATGGCTCACACACGATTACCCCCCATGACCCAAAACAGGTCTACACATACATCGGCGGCAAATATGACCCTGACATTGATGCCACAGATTGCGATCGCCTTTTAGAGTGTCTTGAACCACAACAACGTGAGATTTTTCTCAGGACAATTGCTGCTGCACTGTGTCTACCGTTAGCTCGTTTGAAGATGTCGCGGGTCAAAGGACTGCTTTGTCACGGCGATGGTAGCAACGGTAAAGATACTTTGCGGACTGCGTTGGTGGCGGTGTTGGGACGCGGTGTGACTGGGAAGTCTTTAAAGGACTTTCAGATTTATGACACTGGGAGAAAGTTTCCCCTCGCTGGTCTGGAGAATTCTTTGTGCAACTGGTAAGGGTGAGAATGCGGACGCGGTGAAACTGGACAAGCTACAAAGTCTCAAGCAGTTCATCACCGGGGATGAGTTGACTATTGAACATAAGGGACGTGGTGAGTATCCATACAAGCCAGAGGCGATATTTCTTGCTAACTGCAATGTTCTGCCAAGTATTAGTAGTGACGCAGAAGCTATCCGCAGCCGATACTGCATTCTGAGTTTTAAGAAAACTTACGTGGTCGGGGCTGATTCTAGTAAGGGTGAGTTAGAGGCAGACCCTCGGTTTAAGGAAAACCCAAACTTTACTCTGGAACGGATTGCACCGGCGCTGCTGAACAGGATGCTGGAGCGGATACCGTTGTTGCTGGCTCAAGGGATTAATTACGGTTCGAGTGACGCGGCTTTACGGGAAGCTCAGGAAAAGTCTCAGCACCTTTGGCAGTTTGTCAGGGATATGGGGTATGAGGTTGGTCAAGGTGAGCGGGTTTACGCTAAAGATTTGTGGCAGGAGTTGCGGAACTGGTATGTAGAGGCAGGCATTCTTGAGATAGAGGGTGACAAGGAAAAACTGATTTGGAACGAGTTACCTGGGCGGGACACTCCTGTTAAGGCAATCAACCAAGTGTTTGCTCGGTTCAGTGAACTATTCCCTAAGTTAGAAAAACACCGACACACTGAAGCGGTTTTGGACTCTCAACGGACGATGGGAGATTTTTACTATCTCGGCATCAGCAAGCAAAATTCTAAAAGAAGTGAAAAAAGTGCTCCAGCGTCTCCAGCACCTGATTCTACCGTTGTTTTATATCCAGCAGTGCTCCAGCAAGAAAATTATGCTGGAACACCGCTGGAGCAAACAATCCTTACGCAGGGCGCTGCTGGAGACGCTGGAGCACTAAATCCAACTTTTTCAGAAGTTTGCAATTTACTCTCAAAACTCACGTCTAAACTCACAGATGAGGAACGGCGAAAACTGGCAGAAATACTCACTCAACCTCAACCGGAACAGCCAACACCTCCAACACAGCCCAAGCGCGTAACCCTCAAAAAAGGTGTGCGAGTCCGCTACGTGGGTAACAACGCTGGCTGCGTAGCACAGTACGGAAAACTTGACCTTGTGGTTGATGAGGTTAAAAACCACCACGTTTGTTGTCTGAAGCCATCAGGGCAGTTTTACGACTTGGCTCAACCCCCAAGACTTAAGGGTGATTCCTGACTAGGCAATGACCAAGGACTAACGACTGGTACTCTTATCCCCCGACCTTGGGGGATTTTCTGTGTCTTCACTGCCAACAATAATAGTTACCTAATAAATTTATGTAACCACTATTGATAGTTACCTAATAAACTTATGTAACCACTATGTGTAACCAATATTGGTAGTTACCTAATAAACTTATGTAACTAATCCTATGTAACCCATTGACAGTTGCTTAAAGGTTGCCTAGGTTGGTTGCTTAAGTGGTTAAGTAACCGGGTAGGCAACCTATGAAAATTCCATCGGTGAGGCAAGGATTGATAGAGGCAGAGGACGGCAAGGTATTTCAACTAAATTCTCCCAAGGGTGTGGCGTGGTTGGAGACGATCGGCTCTTTCAGATATGAGCCCGCAGGAGACGGCAAACCTTACACAGTTCGCAAAGAAGCGAGTGCTTACTGGTACGGTTGCAGAAAGATTGAGGGAAAGGTACGTAAAAAATACATCGGTAAAAGCTCAGAGGTAAACATCGCAAGGCTTGAGGAGATTGCAGAAGCCTTGGAGATACCCACAGAACCACGGGTCAAGCAGGTTGCAGAAGTTGTAGAATGGGTTGCAGAGGTTGCACAATTCCCACAGGTTACAGAAAGAGTTGCAGAAAGTAGAGTAACAGCGTTAGAGTTGCAGGTAGCGGCATTAGTAAAAGCCGTTGAAGCGTTACAGGAGGCATTGCAGGGAAAGTCCGAATCGGGTGATTCTCAGGAGTTGCCCAAGGTTGATAATGAGGTTGCAGAACGGTTACAGAAAGAGTTAAGCAACTTAAAGGCTGAGAATCAGAAACTAAAGACTGACTATGCCACGTTACTAGAATCCAGTACCCTCGTCACTAATAAGCTCAGGCAAGAATTACAAGAAGTGCGATCGCAACTTGAGACCGAGAGAACCCGGTGGGATGAATTGCAGGAAGAGTTGGACGATCGGGAAGAAATTTGCGCCCAACTGCGATCGGAACTCTCCGACCTCAGACAAAAATCAGTCATTGCCAGCGAGTTCCCGGAGTCGGCTGACTTGCTCAACCAGTTAAAAGCGCGACGTAAAAAGTCGAGAGCTGACTTGGTAGACATTGAGGCAATCTTAGAAATACTTTTGTCCTGGACTAATCGCCCTAATGTGGGGTGAGGTTAAAGCAAAAAGTGGTATATACCGCAGTGGTTTATATACCACTCATATATACCACTGCCTATAAAACTGCACAGATGGCTAAAGAAGCTGATAACGTCAAAGCCTTGTGTAGTAAGGGATGTACGGAGAGGGTGGGATTTGAACCCACGTTGAAGTTGCCTCCAAAATAGATTTCGAGTCTACCGCATTCAACCGCTCTGCCACCTCTCCAATTTGTTGGCTACTCTACAATAATTGCATAACGCGAGGTAAAAATCAACCAAAAACTTAAGGTTGTAGTTGCGAGGTTAATTTGGCGATCGCTTCTATCGGCGATTGGGCAACAAGTCTGGTGTAGATATTGACTATTTTGTATCGTATCGCACAGCACGCCGTCTTTGCCCATCACTACAAAACAGAAGTTTGATTTTCTTGCGACTCCAGGGTGGTCTTAAATCCCCCTGCTGGTGTCCACAGCAGCGCTCCATCCCGTCCAGTCCAAAAAATTTGGGTTTTGGTTGTTTGAAGTTGCGCGACCGTTTCCTGGTCAATTTCGTCAGCAGCGGCGATCGCCACTTTTGGCCCAATAGCCGTTAATAACTCAGGTGTCAGGGTTTTTCCCGACCAACACAAAACTTGAGCTGGCTTCAAACTTCCCGTTGCTACCAATTTTTTTTGGGCTTCTGGTGCTATTTCACCCAGCAGCAACCAAGTTCGCCCACCCACCAGCAGTTCTACCACCGGGATTTCTGCATTCACAAACTGCAACTGCACAGAACCCAGATTAATGGTGCTATTAGTTTCTAAAGGAAAGTAAACTCCTTGGCGAGATTGCACCGCAGTCATCAATTCCTGACCGCTGGCATAATGAATGTGTTTGGGAGATGTGTTATCATAAAATGTTTTAATTGGCAAGCGTTCTAATAATTTTCCCCAACCTGCGTTTAAACCTAAATGAGGATGGGTGGCGATCGCAAAATTCACAGAATTGACTCCTTGTTGCTGCAAGAAAGGCAATACTATAAACCGGACTGTATTGTCATCACCGCTATTAATTAGTGATACTTTTCCCCGTTCTTGAATTACCAAAACTGGCTCCCTCGATGTCGCCAGCAAAGTAACTTGAAATAAAGATGATTGACTGTGCCAAGCTGGTAAAACTATGATGCTAATTCCCGCCACAATAGCCAGGGGTAAAATTGATGCTGATGAAAAAATATGCAGCGAAACAACTGTGCTTTTTCCCTTCTGACTTCCCCTCTTGGGGGCGGTAGGGGGTGGTTCTTCTCCCCCTTGGGAGGGGGTTGACTTTCTCCCCAGCCAAACCCAGCAAATTAAACTGTAAAGTGCGATTAGCTGGAACTCGGATACTTTGCCGACAGCTACCGAATTACCCGGTAACTGGGAGAAATATTGAGCGATCGCAATTAACCATTTTGCAGGATAGTCTAGCAGTTGCGCTAACTCACTACCCGCGGGTGGAAAAATCAATCCAGCTAATGCACTAATCATTCCCCCAATACTCAAAATCCAGAGTAAAGGAGCTGCAATAATATTGACTAAAATACTGTAGGGAGATACCACATTAAAAACGTAAAGTAGCAAGGGTAATACCCAAACTGAAGCAGCGATGGGAACCACAAAAATAGAAGCGATAGCCGGTGGCATCCAGTCCAACTTTGCCATCAGCGGTGGTGTGGTGACTATCAATCCCAAAGTTGCTAAAAAACTGAGTTGAAAACCTAAATCCCAAATCCACAAAGGATTAACTAGCAGTAAAATTATCGCAGCGATTAACAGCAATCCCAGAGGCTTAACTTCTCGCTTCAGCAGCAAAGCAAATAATGTTCCAAATCCCATTAAAGCCGCGCGACAGACTGAAGCTTCAAAGCCTGTTAATCCCACTAGCAAAAATAAAGCGCCGACTCCAAAACTAAACTGCAACTGTTTGGAAAAACGCCTGGTCAAAGCCAGAACTAAAGCTAAAACCATCGAAACTTGAGTCCCGGAAGCTGCGATCGCATGGGCTAATCCAACTTGCACAAAATAGTCGCGGATGTAGTATGGTAAATCTACTGCTTGCTTGCCGAGGGCGATCGCACTAATTAGCGTGCCTTCAGGAACATTCAAGTGAAATAGTTGCGATCGCACAATCCGTTGTCGCATGGCTTGAATGTGCGATTGGGGCATGGCGCTGGACTCGGAAAAACTAGCAGCTTGGTTGTCACCTCGATTAACATCGGCGATCGCATTTTCTCTCTTCCAGTCAATTTGGCTTCCTTTGAGACCCGCAAAAGCCCCCGATCTGGCTAAATATGCTTCAAAATCAAAAGCCCCTGGATTTGATGGCGGCTGCGGTTTGTACAAAGAACCCACCACGGCGATCGTATTGTCTTCGTACAAACCTGTGGCTTGCAACAAAGGTACTGTCACGTAAAGTTGACCGGATACTTCCCGATTTACGACTACTCCTCCCTCGCCACCGTTGATTTCACTAACTAGATTGGTGTCTAGCCAAAATTGCGATCGTCCCGATCGAGTCAACCGTGGCGTACTAACAACTCTACCGCGCACTGTCACGGCGATTTCTTGAGTATTACCACCAGCCGGAATCAGTTTGCTGATGTCATTAATGGCTGGTACTGGCGAGCGAATTTGAAAATAAAAGCTAGCGAGAAATCCCGTCAAACCTGCGAGGAACCATACCCATTTCGATCTCGGCAATATTTGATAAAAATTCAATTCTTCCGTTTTTTCTAAGGAAGAATCAGTAGGATTTTTAGTAGTTCTGCTGCGTCTTTTTTTAGTATTTTTTACAGCGTTTCGAGTGTATGTTCGCAAAAAATTCGGTAAGGCGATCGCCGTAACAACTCCCAAGGAAAGTACACCGTAACCACCCCAAGGAAACGCTGTAGAAATCAATCCCAAAATGTAAGCTAAACAGAAAATTACACCCGTTGCTTGATTCATCTAAACCTAAAACACCATAGCTATTAGATCCCCGACTTCACAGCCGAAGTCGGGGATGTGGGTATGCTCTTAAATAGACAAACCCAATTTTAAACCGAAAGCCGCGTGGAGTACCATCAGTGCTAGGGCTGTCGTGCCCAAATAAGCGTGAACAGCGCGCAGTGCCAGCTTGTCGCCGCCAAAACCTGTTAGGGAAATCAAACTATTAACAGTCAACAATACAATGATTGTCGAACCAGTCCAAAAATGAGGACTTTCCATGACTGGCTGGTGTTGCATCACCAGAGACAACAAGCCGCCAGTGTAGCCCAAAGCGATGAACAAAAACATCCAGGGAGCAAGTTTGCGATGATCGGAGCGACTTTTGATTGCCACGTCTTTATCGGTGGCCAAACGTCCTTGCCATCCTGTATAACCCACAAAACTGCCCATCGCTACCACCACGATGCCCATCATGACTGGGTGTCCCCAATGGGTAATCGGTTCGGGAATTCCCAGGCTGCGGAATTGACTGGCTACAGGCTCTAGAATTTCGCTTAAATTTACCATTTGATTCTGACTCTCAACTTCCCGGTCGATTTTTTCGGAGCAATTTTAAATACATTATAAAATATTATGGTTGCCAGGGCGATCGTCAACTTTAATCCACAGCAATTAGAAATTATAGAAACCAACTGGAAACTTACATTTAAACAAAACTTAGCCGGCTAAGGCCGGCTGTGAGATTTCGACAGCATTGCTGCTGCTTCAAATTAATTGTTAGTCTTATAGACTAAATCAAAGGGCAAAAATCAACGCTGTTTACCCATTTAACATACCCCCTGACTGCGCCTCGCCAATCTTCACAGCCTCATCCTCACTCTGAATGTTGAATTTTACTTGCCTACTCAAAGTTAATTTCAAATTCTTGGACTTTTGAATGTCAAAGTGGGGAATTAACTTGGCAGCCGACTAGCACTCGTACTACCACATTTTGTGAGCAGCTCTCCAGGGAGAATTTTGCGATGGTAGAAGATCAATGTAGAATTTAAGTCCCCCGGAAATAAATTTAGGGCTTCAAAATTTCACATTTTTTCTGAATTCGAGCGGTAAATTTTGGGCATTGTACCCTATAATTTTTCCTTCGATGGATGCCATAAAAACTGGCAGTCCCGACCATTAGACGCAATGGCATTAACTATGCCGTCTGCTGGGGTCCATAAGAGCTTCTCTAGGGCTAGAGTCAGAGTCTCAAAGCACTTAGTTAGAAGCCACTAACAGGAATCTTGTCAGTTGAGTTGCTGACGGTGTTACGCTGTACATCCCTGGACAAACAGGCCATACGCGAGAGCAATACTTTCGCTATTGATAGCTAAAGCAAAGGAGCCGTCCCTCAAAGCTCGGATCATAATGTTCCGAGCGCCGCCCCAATCTCGGTCATGTTCGTGACCGCAGTTAGGGCATTTAAATGTTTTAGAGCCACCTAATTTATCATAAACCGATCGCTCCGCAACTTCTGGCCTTCTCAACATACTCCCTGGGGAATTGTTGACAGCAGGGGACCATAGACTTGCGCTGTCGGTTTCCTGGAAAAATTGCCATCGCTAGACTCGTTGGGCCGTAGCCAAAGTAGCTTCCGAAGGTTGGATATCGTACTTCACGAGATTTGCCAGTTCTTGTAACTGACTAATCGCTTCTGCACCTTCTAGTTTCATCAGTTCCCGATCGTCCCGCATCTCAGTCCAAGTGATACCATAATCTGACACTAAAAATCGAATCAGATGATTATCCGTCAAACTGACCATGAATGAGGCACTGTTCATCTGACCCCCGCAAGTGTAGCAGGACGCCAGATAACCCCGATGCTCTAGCACGATCGCTAAAGCTTGGAGGTTCATTACCAAATCTTGGACGAATTTACGGTGTTGTTCTGCAAGTCTCAGAAACACAGTTTTTCTCCTATCACCACGCCGTTTATTTTATACCCAATTTCATAATTTCTTAAGAATTGAGTCCCTAGGTGCTGGTACAATATACGTTCAGTATGCTGAAAAAAAATCGAAATAGCGACCTCTTCAGCCCACCATTACTAGATTAACCCAGTTGTGTTCTCCACGGAGTATCAGTAGCGACATTCAGACCAAACACTCTGCCACAGAGCGCTCAAGCCACAAAATTTGCCTTCTGTAATCGGTGATTCAGCCATTGAATCACCCAAAGATACAAATAACTAATGATAGCTATGTAGTTAGTTAAGTAGAAGATGTCAATCGCCCTGGGGATACTCATCCCAAAGAGTCGTCGTCTGTCGTAAGCTCCGAAAATCGCCATTTCCCAAGATCAAATGATCCAGCAGCGGAATACACAAAAACTGGGCTCCAGCCAGCAACTGTCGTGTCAAAGCAATATCCTCCGGGCTTGGTTCCAGATTTCCCGACGGATGATTGTGGGAAATAATCGCCCTGGTAGCCCCTTGACGGATGACCTCCCGAAAAATATCCCTAGGGTGAGCCAAAGTCTCCGTTGCAGTGCCGATCGTAATTACCTGAGTTCCCAACAGCCGATTTTTCACATCCAGCAACACCACAGCAAAACGTTCCTGAGACTGCCACATCAAATCCTGACTCAGAGCATCCGCAGCCGATTGGGGAGAGTCAACAATTGCCAAATCCGGCGGCCGCGACTGAAACACCCGCTTTCCCAATTCTACCGCCGCCAAAATCCCCGTTGCCTTAGCAGGACCAATCCCGTGAATCTGGGTCAACTCCTGCACGCTAATATCTCGCAGCACAGCCAGAGGGTCCCGCTGGTGCTGGCTCAACTGATTTAAAATATATTGTCCCAACCCCACAGCCGAAAGCTTGCCCTTTCCCTGCCCAGTACCGAGCAGAATCGCAATCAGTTCCGCCGTCGCCAAACTTTTTGGGCCACTAGCCATCAAGCGCTCGCGCGGCCGTTCACTTGTCGGTAAATCGACAATTCTCAAGCTGTAAGTCATCGAATTTTAGATTTGAGATTTGAGATTTGAGATTGAACCTACAGATGAATCCAGGGGCTTGTGGTCAGGATGCTAGGTTTTTCTAAGTGTCTAGGGCGTGTTTTCTTGCCTGATCCATCAGATCCCGATCCCCCTCGCATCCCCCTTAAGAAGGGGGACGAAAGAGCTTCTTTCTCCCCCCTTTTTAAGGGGGGTTGGGGGGGATCTCCGGGGAGAGAAAACACGCCCTAGGGCCGCGGACGCACCAACATTGCAAGCTCAACCAAGTTCCCATATTAGCCGATCGCTCTCTCTGTTAAAATCAGTGCGATCGCGTAAAAAGCCCCAAGGAATTGACCAAGGCGGTGCGGAATTTACGGCGGTTTTTGATAAATATTTATATATTAAATAATTAATAGCTTTTTAAATAACCAAAAATTTCAGCTTAAAATATACGAAAACTTCCTAGCCAAAACTATGCAAGTCCGTTTTAATGTAGTTCGCCAAAATCAAAACGAACCTCCCCACGTTCATACTTACACGCTAGAGGTAGAAGAAAGCAATACTATCCTCGACTGCCTCAATAGCATTAAGTGGGAACAGGATGGCACCTTAGCCTACCGCAAAAATTGCCGTAACACAATTTGTGGTAGTTGTTCCATGCGGATTAATGGTCGATCGGCATTAGCTTGCAAAGAAAATGTTGGCAGCGAACTCGCAAGACTTGACAAAATAGCTAATTTCAGTTCGGCAGAAAAACCAACCGATTTCATCCCAGAAATTACGATCGCCCCCATGGGAAATATGCCCGTAATCAAAGATTTGGTCGTAGATATGACCAGTTTTTGGGACAACCTGGAAGCCGTTGACCCCTATGTCAGCACTTCCGGGCGAGCAGTGCCCGAACGGGAATTTCTGCAAACACCAGAAGAGCGATCGAAACTCGACCAAACAGGCAATTGCATCCTCTGCGGCGCGTGCTATTCTGAGTGCAACGCCCGCGAAGTCAACCCAGAATTTGTCGGGCCCCACGCCCTAGCCAAAGCTTACCGCACCATCGCCGACTCCCGCGATAGCGATACAGAAAAGCGCCTGGAAAAATATAACCAAGGCACCGAAGGTGTTTGGGGATGTACCCGTTGTTACTACTGCAACTCGGTTTGCCCGATGGAAGTTGCGCCGATGGATCAAATTGGTAAGATTAAACAAGAGATTCTCGATCGCAAAGATGACCAAGCCAGTCGATCGATTCGCCACCGCAAAGTCTTAATCAATCTAGTCAAAGAAGGTGGCTGGATAGACGAGCGTAAATTTGGCATCGAAGTAGTAGGAAACTACTTCCGCGATGTCCAAGGTTTATTAAGTCTCGGCCCCTTGGGTTTAAGAATGATCGCTCGCGGCAAATTCCCCTTATCCTTTGAGAGTTCAGAAGGTACTAACACCATCCGAGATTTGATTGAATCAGTTCAAAGTTTAGAAAAATCAACAGATTAACTGTTTGTTGTCATGTTTTGGTAAAATTGCCTAGTTGGAGATTCTGGGGATGAGATAACAGGTAGATACCTCGTATTTCCCATCCTCAATCCCTGCTCTCGATTTTAAAGAAGCGTAAATGTGGTGAGACTTCCCCCAGATTTTGCTTTGGTTTGGCATCGAGCCAGCCCAAAATAGCTTTTTTGGGATCACTCTAATAGTAAACAAGGAGTTTGGCAATGATCAAAAAAAAAATTAAGCTGCTGGTAATTAAAATTTACGATAAGTTATTTTCCAAAATAGGAAATTTGGCGATCGACAGATATATGGAAACCCGCTTTCTATTCAAATACTTGCTTTACGGGAATGAAGACCGTTTGCAAATAGCAGAAACTGCGGTGATTAACAATGCTACTTTTAATACAATCTCCGGTGACATCAAAATAGGAGAATATGTATTTTTTGGACTGAATGTTTCAGTTTTAACAGGAACCCATGATTATAACAAGTTTGGTCGTGAAAGACAAATCACTGTTCCAGGCTTTGGCAGAGATGTCATCATCAAAGAAGGAGCTTGGCTGGCTAGTAATGTGACGGTGATTGGTCCTTGCATCATAGGAGAGCATTCAGTAGTAGCTGCTGGTTCCCTAGTGAATAAAGACGTAGAGCCTTATAGTATTGTGGCGGGAATACCTGCGAGAGTTGTCAAAAAAATCGACCCCCCTTCCAATAGCGATCGCACTTTCTCTGAATAATATTACGGAGTTTCATGTCTAGCATTGAATTATTTCAATGTACATACGATAGCAATAGCCCTGCTTCAATTCGCTCTCAAAGATGCAATCTGAACCGAACACCTTTAGTCAATTTTATCCTACTTTCAGTATTAGGATTGCCACTCTGCCTCTTGAGTGCTTATATTTTTCATATAATCTTTGAGAAACCATTCATGAGCAACTAAACTAAAAAAGCCAAATACCAGCACCCCGACTTAGGGAAAAAGTCGGGGTGCTAACAGAAGACAAATTACAGAAATAGCGATGCAATACCGATCGCGATCGCCCCAATAGCCAATAACAAAGACCAGAAGCGGTGATAACTATTAACCGTCGTACCGCTATCGCTTTCAAGCTGAATTAAATCCATCCAAGGTGCGACACCACGGCGGAACCAACCCAAAGCCTTAACATCCATCCCAATCAAACTTTTCACCCGTTTCATCCCAAACAGAAAATTACCAATCGGGCCAAAACGAGAAGCATAACGCAGATAAATCATCCCGGTTCTATCTTGCAATTTCAAATCAGAACCGAAAGCATAACCAGCATCACCGCGACCAATTAATTCGCCCTGAAGTTTCGCAGGTTGACCCCGCAAAGGACTAGCATAGGGGTCAGACATTAAAGTTAAAACATCCAAACTCTCTGCTTGGTTGTATGTAGGGAACATCACCAAAGTCTTCAGGAAAATCCCCGTACCCAAACCAATTAAAGGACAGGCAATCATCATCATCGGATTGGCCGCCGACAGGGAAATTCCGATCGCAAAACCCACAGACAAACCGACAATTTCTGCACTGTAAAGCAGCAAATCCAACACAAAATTGCCGTACAATTTCCGCTTGCTCAAATTGTGGCCTTCGCCGACAATCCTCCCCATATCAAACTCAATATCTAAGCCTAATTGTTCCGCATAAGTGCTCAAAGCGCGAACTCGTTTACCAGTCAGCGGGTGAGTCGAATTCAACTCCATCCACCAAGCCCAAGGGTTAAACATATCCCACAAAAATACCCGCCCGATCTTTTCTGGTTCCGAAGAAATCCGGTAAGCAGTGCCTGTAGATGTGGCAGCTTTGGCATCGTAAATGCCTAAAGCGCGAGTTCCTTCTAATAAGCGGCTGGGTTCTGTTGCCCTTTGTCCTTCTTCCAAAATTCCGTAAGCAATTTTGACTAAAGCGCGGGACAAAGCATTGGGGTTGCCAGTAGTTTCAGCAGCAAAATGGTCAGCAAAATATTCCCTGGTGCGCGACAAGTATAGTAACAAATAAGTGCCGACAATGTAAAACAAATAAGCCACAGCCGCTACGGAACTGGCCGCATCTTTCACTTTTTCACCACCCCTATTGCCGAGCCTTTGAGCGGTAGTGTAAATTAAATAAGTAATCTGCACTAAAGTCGAAGCTAAAGTCATGACTGCAAAATCCCAGTGGACGATGTGACCGAGTTCGTGGGCGTAAACAGTGGCAACTTCATCGTCATCTAAATAGGTAAAAAGACCTTCACTGACGACGACGCGAGCGCTGTTGGGAAAGGAACCGTAGGTAAAAGCAGTGGGGTTTTGGTCATCGATAATTCCTAACCGTGGTTGCTTCAATTTTTTTTGCTGACAAACTTTATGAATAACTTTCGCTGTTTCAGGACTTTTGTCTTCAATTTCTGCTAGGGAAACCCAGCGAGTATTGTAAAGCCAGTTTTGGGTTAAGTCCATTAACCAAGGTGAGAGGAAAAAAGCAGCGATGTTGAAAATCAGGGTAATGGGAAGTGCGATCGCCAATCCGGTTACTGGATCTGGACTATTGATAATGAAAACTGCCGCTAAGGATAAGGCTAACACCATACCTAATAGCAAGGTGATGGTGACACCGGAAGCTAAAACGAGATTTCCTCCCGTTTTTTGTACCAGCTTAACACCAGCTTTGGCAGCTCTTCCTGTCTTGTGTAAACGGGATTGAGAAGACATAATAATCTCCAAAGGTTATTTTAAAATAGGAATGTCCGTCAGGCTTTGTATCTACTTCACTGTTTTAGCCTGTAACTTGGGAATGTGGTACAGATTCTCAACAAAAGTATAGAATTTGTTCTAGTTTGGTTAAAATAGAAACTGAGTATAATAATTTTTTGACAAGTTGCTGTTATGTCGATCGCCCAAATTGCCCAAACCACCCGCCAAGCTGCTAGAAAGTTAGCCGTTTTGTCTGCTGATGCCAAAAATCAAGCTATTGAAGCTATTGCTAAAGCTTTAGAAGTTGCTGCACCGTCCATTGTGGCGGCAAATATGGCAGATTGCCAAGCCGCTCAAGCCGAGGGCATTGCTAAACCGTTGTACGATCGCCTGAAGTTAGATGAGGTGAAGTTGAAAAGTGCGATCGCCGGTGTGCGCGACGTTGCCAAACTGCCAGACCCGATCGGTGTCGTGCAAATTCACCGGGAATTGGATACAGGATTAATTCTGAAGCGCGTTACCTGTCCTTTGGGCGTTTTAGGCATTATTTTTGAAGCCCGTCCCGAAGCTTTAATTCAGATAGTATCCTTGGCAATCAAATCAGGAAATGGCGTGATTCTCAAAGGTGGCAAAGAGGCAGTCCGTTCCTGCGAAATACTCACAAAAGTCATTCAACAAGCCTTAGCAGAAACCGTAGTCAATCCCCAGGTTGTGCAGTTACTAACCACGCGGGAAGAAACAATCGAATTGCTAAAAATGGATGAATATATAGATTTGATTATTCCCAGAGGTTCCAACTCTTTTGTCCAGTTCGTGCAGGAAAATACCAGAATTCCCGTCTTGGGACACGCCGACGGAATTTGTCATTTGTATGCAGACAAAGCTGCGGATTTTAACAAAGCAATTCCTATTGCCATCGATGCCAAAACTCAGTATCCGGCAGCCTGTAATGCCATTGAAACTATGTTGGTTCACAGTGCGATCGCTCCCAAATTTTTGCCTCTAGTAGCCGCAGCTTTGCAGGAGAAAAAAGTCGAACTGCGGGGAGACGAAAAAACTCGTGAAATCTTGGATATTGCCCCAGCTACAGAAACAGATTGGTCTACAGAATATAGCGATTTAATTTTGTCAATCAAAATAGTAGATTCTGTGGAAGCAGCAATTAATCACATCAATACCTACGGTTCCCGACACACAGATGTAATTGTCACCGAAGATAGCGAAGCCGCCGAAACCTTTTTAGATCGAGTAGATGCAGCCGGAGTTTATCACAATTGTTCCACTCGATTTGCCGATGGTTTTCGCTACGGTTTCGGTGCAGAAGTTGGGATTAGCACGCAGCAAATGCCGCCTCGCGGGCCTGTTGGTTTAGAGGGATTGGTGACGTACAAGTATCGAGTGGTGGGAGATGGACATATTGCCGCTAGTTATGTGGGAAATCAGTCTCAGAAGTTTAGTCATCGGGATTTGTAAATCCGGGTGCATCTCAATGAGTGCCAATATATTCCTAGGGGCGAAGCATGACCGCAGTAAATCTCTGGTTATCACTAATAAATTGTCTGCGGTCATGCTTCGCCTATGCAAAATCGGGATTTGTAAATCCTGAGTAATATTAAAATCAAAAATAACCAATCACAAATGAGTAACATAGAATTTCTACAACCAGGAGATTTGCTGAGAGTAATTTCCCCTAGTGGTACTTTGCGAGAATTAACTAACTTTGAACGTGGTGTAGAAATTTGGAAATCCCGCGGCTATCGAGTTGAATTAAGTCCCGGTTTTGACGATCGCTGGGGCTATTTGGCTGGTTCTGACGAAAACAGACTCCAACAACTCACAGATGCCCTCAAGGACCCAGATTGTCGCGGTATTCTATGCGTGCGCGGTGGTTTCGGCAGCACTCGACTTTTGGAAACAGGAAGAGTGGCAAAAAATACCCAATCGCCATTTCCTGATTCCCATTCTCCGAAATGGCTGATTGGCTTTTCAGATATTACGGCTTTGCTCTGGAATCACGATAAGCTAGGCATTTGGGGCGTTCACGGGCCACTGCTGACTACTTTGGGCCTGGAACCAGATTGGTCTGTCGATCGTCTTTTTGACTATGTAGAAGGTCGTCCGTTACCATCTTTGTCTGGCAAGGGATGGGGGGGTCTAAAAGCCACGGGGACGCTGTTTCCCGCGAATCTGACGGTGGCTACTCATTTGCTCGGAACCCCCTATCAACCGGATTTAACCGGGGTGATTCTAGCATTTGAGGATGTTTCAGAGGCTCCTTACAGGATCGATCGAATGTTGACTCAGTGGCGGATGGCGGGGGCTTTTACAGGGGTGCAGGGGATTGCTTTGGGACGTTTTAGTCGTTGCGAGATTGACCCGCAGATTCCCAGTTTTAGTGTAGAAGAAGTTTTGCGCGATCGCCTGGGTGACTTAAATATTCCCATTGTCTCGGATTTACCCTTTGGACACGACGGAGTTAACGCTGCTTTACCAATGGGAATTATGGCCAGTCTCGATGCTGAATCGGGAGTGCTCATTTGCGGCTAAATTCTGAGCGATCGCACTTTGCAATGGCTAAATAGTCCTGTTGGGTGAGGTTGACACTGGATGACCGAAAGTATATTTAAAATGTAGCCTTTTACCGACCATCCATTACCGCGTTTATCTGTGCAAATGTCGGTGTAAACACAGCCAAAAAAATTAAAAAATTACCCAAAGAGGTGAATATGAAAACAGACAAATTGTTAAAAAATATTACCGCCGCTGTGCTAGTTGCAGGATTAGCACTGACTGGAATTTCCTCCGGTGCTGGGGCTGAACAAATCACCAATGGCGATCGCCTCGACGGAGTAATTCGTCGCACATCCACCATCTACCGCTTCCGAAATATGTGGGTCCCCGGCTCACCAACCGAAGAATTACGCGGTCAAGAATACACTTTCACTGCTAACGAAGGCGATGATATCCAAGTTTATTTAAACACTAACAGAAGTGGCGGTTTTACTCCTGTGATGGTGCTGTTTTATGGGAATAACAAACAAGTAGCTTTTACCCAAGAGACTTCTTTTAATTATCAGATTCCCCGTAGTGGCGATTATCGACTTTTAGTGTTAGCAAAAGATGCTACAAGGGGCGGAAATTATACGTTGGAAGTTTCTGGGATTCAGGGTGACAGAAGGGCTAGGGATTGGCGGGACAACAGGAACAATAACGGGCGCTCCAATCGGAGAGATAATAACAATAGGTACGACGGAGAACAGATTTTGCGAGATGATTTGGGTTTGCGGGCTGTGGATTGTAACCAGAGACGTTCTCTGGTGAGAGTAAGGTTTGATGATGGAGATACGACTTATTGTGCGATACCAACTCGCGATTATCCCCAGGGAGATTATTACTATAACCCGCGCACGAGGAATTTAGATTCGGCTCGGATTGATGATAGCCGAAATCAGTGTCGGGTAGTCGTGGGCGGACAATGCGTCACGAGATAGTTGAGATAATTCCGGGCGGGTTTTACAGATATTTTAGGCGAGCAAACAATCTATAGCCTTTCTCAGTTAGGTGGGTACTAGGTAATGGGTAATGGGTAATGGGTAATGGGTAATGGGTAATGGGGCATGGGGCACTTGGGCTCCAGCGTTGTCGAAGTATGGGGCATGGGCCATGGGGCACTTGGGCATTACCAATTACCAATTACCAATTACCAATTACCAATTACCAATTACCAATTACCAATTACCAATTACCAATTACTTCAAATCTATCAAAATCATCCCCATCGTGGCTCCATGAATTTTTTTTACTATGTCTAACGACATAGAACAAAGTTACACCTGTAGAGCGATGTAGCTCTTTACCAAAATATTTATTATTAAAGATAAGGTTTTTTAAATTCCACCCACAAAAGCCAAACAATCAGTCCTATCACCTAAAAGTTACCTGTTGGGTATTCAAATATTATGAACAAACTAACACCATTTTTGATCGGCGGTATTCTGTTATTTGGAGCAGTAGCTTGCAGTGAAGGTGCAAAAACTAGCGCTGATGCTCCTAATTCCGCCACACAAACTGCGGCTAGTCCTCCCGCAGCCGAGACAGTACAAAAAACTCAGGGCGACGCAACTAGCGATGTTCGCAAAGCCCAAGCCAATTCTGATATTAGGGCGCGAGAACAGCGCAACAATGTGACAGGTGGCGATGCCATTAGAGCCGACGGCGACCTCAAAAGTGAAGTGCGCTCTAAGTTGGAAGTCAATATTACGAAAGGTCAGCTAACTGTGGATGCCAAAGATGGGGCAGTTACCGTCGGAGGAACAGTTCCCAATCAACAAGATTTAGCTAAAATTGAACCCTTAGCTAAACAGATTAAGGGTGTCAAAACAGTAAACGTTACGGCAGTTGTTGCCCCGGCTACAGCCAAATAAGCTTCAGTAGTAATACCAAATCAGACTTGAATATCCCCTAGATTTATGAGTCCCCTTCTCCTGGGACTTTTTTTGTTGATCTCAATCCTGGTTACTCAGCATAAAATGAGCAAATTCTTTACTTTTAAATCTCTAATGGAGAGATGGATTTACTCCGTGGAAAACCAGTGAATATCGGTCGGAAGATACAGAAGCAAGTTATGTCCAACGAGCGATGAATTTGTTAGGTAAAAAATGACTTAATTTATATTAATAGCAGCAAACAGAATTTAATTTCTGTAGTTGTTGACAAGTTAAAACTACAATATTTTGAAGGAGAAAAAAAATGGCTTTAGGTCAACACAAACGGGCTGTAGGAGTATTTTCTAATTACCGAGATACTGAACTCGCTCTGCTCGAACTACAAAGTGCAGGGTTTCCGATGAATAGAGTTTCGGTAGTGGGCGAAAATCTGGAGGGAGGCAAAATCGCAGGTGCGACTGCGGGTAAGAGTACCGATGACCAAGTTGCCGGTGGCGCGAAAGCAGGGGCGACGGCGGGAGTTGTGACTGGGGGTTTGATTGGTTTGCTCGGAAGCATTGGTGCGCTGGCGATTCCGGGAGTTGGGCCTGTGATGGCTGGGGGAGCTTTGGCTACTTTGCTGGCTGACACTGCTGTCGGAGGCGCCATTGGAGCCGCTGCTGGAGGTTTAGTTGGCGGTTTGGTAGGTTTGGGAGTTCCAGATGACAAAGCTAAAATTTATAGCGATCGCATTTCCCGTGGAGAATATTTGGTATTCGTAGAAGGTACCGATGAGGAAATTGCTACCGCTGAAGGAATTTTCAGTGTCCGGGGTATTCAAGATTGGGGTATTTACGATATACCGGTAGACACTCACCGTAAAGCTTCGGGCCGCCACAAGCGCGCTGTGGGCGTATTTTCTACCAGACGTGAGACGGAACAAGCGCTCACAGAGCTTAGAGCTGCTGGTTTCGATATGGATCGGGTTTCGGTCATCGCTAAGGATGCCGACTCTAAGGGCGAAATAGCAGGTATTGATGTCAAAGAGGGCGCGGACAATAAGGCTGATGAAGGTGCTACTAAGGGCGCTCTCACCGGTGGCGCTTTGGGCGGTTTGACTGGTTTGTTGGTAGGTCTGGGCTTGTTGGCCATTCCCGGTATTGGACCGATTATGTTGGCGGGTGCTGAAGCTACGGCGATTGCGACTACATTGGCCGGTACTGCTTTGGGTGCCACAGCAGGTAGTTTGATCGGAGCCCTAGCTGGTTTGGGAATTCCCGAAGATGAAGCTAAAGCATACAGCGATCGGGTATCTCGCGGAGACTATCTGGTACTGCTCAACGGTAGTGAAGCAGAAGTCGCCAAAGCCGAAACGATTCTCAACAAGGGAGGTATTCAGAACTTGGGTATCTACGATTACCCCAGCGTGGATACAGCTCGCACTGACTACGGTGTTCCCGGCGCTCCTGGAGCTGAGACCACTCCTCATATTTATGACCCAAATCAGGGTGTTACCAGCCACAGTCGCCTGTAAGTGAACTCAGCTTTTGCGAATAGACCTTTAACCGCAAAATCTTCTCCCAAGTCGGCAATTTATCTGAAATTGTCGGCTTGGGATTTTTTATGGAAACTAAAAAAAACTTCTTTTCAAAAGTGTAATTTAGATTTGTATCGTGGACTGGGCTAACCCCTGTTTCCGACAAGTGGCTCCAGAGTCACATTAATTCTTAACATTAATTTTTATACACCACATTGGTCATAATTTTGTGTCTGTAACACTCACTACTGCTTACTTACTAAGGAGGGAGTAGGATGTAGTTAGACGGCATACCTTACAGCAAATATTGCTCAGTTGATCGATCGCGACTATCTTTAAGTTATGGGGCCGCTAATTTCAGCAACTTATAGATGTGAAGTAGTCCAGTCCCACGCGCCGAGTACGGTCTGCGGTGGTCGGCAACTATTAAAACAATATTGTCGTCGCCAGCCAAGATTGAGGGCTCTAGAACAGATTCCCCCAAGACTTAGGTTGGCAATTGGTTGGATGGAGCAGCCTAATTGCCGTTGGCAAGACCTGCTACAGGAATACAGTTTTCCTGGGAATGCCTCAGCGAAGCATTTGAGAAGCCCAGGAACAGCTATGATGTCCGAGAGTGCGTCTAGTGTCAGGTGTTCTGTTAATTAGAACCGCAAGCGCTCATGGATCGAATCAAGATTAACAGCAAGCACATCAGCGCGGGAGCACGGAAATGGCTCGCGGAGAGTCTTTATGCGAAATTGCAGGCGAGGGATAGCCTGTTGCTTCCTTCGTTTGTGACCGGCTCAGAACTCAAAGGGAAAGAGCCTTCCTGTTGGCTTTCACTAGCACTATGCACAGTGGGGGGAGGTGACACTAGCTGAGCTGACCGGGTGCTGCTGTCACTGGTTCTCGAAGGTATCAAGCAGATGCTACAAGGTAGAAGTGTTTAAGCTCTAATATCTTGACGGTTTCTGGGACTCATACAGTCGATCGCCTGTAGCAGCAATTTTTCGGGTCAGAATGTGGCCTCTGTGCCACCACCGATACCCCAAATACTCGATCGCTCCTAGGCGCGATCGACAACTACTAAGTATTTTGGTAAATGGTTAGTAGCATTGGTGTCAACTTAAGACTGAAAGCCTTGATAAATGTCGCTTTTACCTAAGTCTAGATCCCCCTCGCATCCCCACCCCCCCCTAGCCCCCCCCAAGGGGGGAAGGGGGACTTTGATCGGAATCTTGTCCCCCCCTTCTTAAGGGGGGCTAGGGGGGATCTGGATTTAATAGTCAAACAGCAATCTGTGACTAGGTTTGACGTTAAGTTGACACCAATGGGTTAGTAGTTAATAGTTAGCAGTTAGCAGTTAGTAGAAAATACAACTAATCACTAATAACTAATTAACTCATAACGACCGAAAACTAACTATTAACAAAATTCTCAATTCCCTCGCAGGATGCTGCTGGGAATCTACCAGTTTTTGCGATTTTTGCTGTTGCAGTAAGTATTTGTTGAAAAAAATACTGGCAACCTCGAAACTACGAATTTTTCAGACTGCATAGAACATCAAATCGAGAAAGCAAGGAAACTCACTCAATTTTTTTATGAATTCCACTGAACAGTTAAGTGCTGATGAATTTTTAATTAGACATAGAAACGGAGAAAGAGATTTTCGAGGTGCTAACCTCATTAAAGCTAATCTCAGCGAAGCTAATCTCAGTCGGACCAATTTGAGCAATGCTAATTTGAAAGGTGCTAACTTAATTAAAAGCAAACTGATTGGAGCTAATTTAAACGGAGCCGACTTGAGCGGCGCTAATTTATCTAAGGCCAAACTCATTGAAGCGAATCTCGGCAGTTCTAGTTTAACTGGAACGATGGCGATCGGAGCAGATTTTAGCGGTGCCAATCTCAGCGGAGCCATATTGTCTCAGGCTGACTGGAGCAGAGCTATTCTGACTGGAGCCAGTTTACTGGGAGCTTGTATGCTCAGTGGCTCCAAACTAACTGAGGCTAATTTGAGCGGGGCGACACTGAGTCGAGCCATTATGAGTGGAGTAGATTTGAGCAAAGCAAATCTAATTAGAGCCATTATGAGCGAAATAGATTTGAGCGGGGCTAATCTGGGCGGTGCAACTCTGATTCGAGCTTATATAAATCGCGGAAATCTTGGCGGTATTAATTTGGTTGGAGCTTCTTTGAGCGAAGCAAGTCTGCGAGAAGTTTGTATGTGCGCGGCTAATTTGAGCGGTGCTGACTTGAGCGGTGCTGACTTACAATCTGCTAATTTGAATGGATCTAATTTGAATGGTGCTGATTTGCAAGGCGCTAATTTGAGTAAAGCTAATTTAAATGGTTTGATTCTGCACAATGCTAATTTGAGGGGTGCGAATTTGAACAAAGCTGCTTTGCGGGGAGCTAATTTAAGCGGTGCTAATTTGTCGGGTGCTAGCTTGCTGGAAGCGGATTTGCGCGGGGCGAATTTGAGTGGTGCTAATTTGTCGGGAGCTGGTTTGCTGCTCAGTTCTCTGGCGGGAGCAAATTTAACAGGAACTAATTTATCTGAGGCTAATTTGATTGGGGCGAGTTTGAATGTTGCTAATTTAAATGAAGCGGCTTTGGGCGGCGCAATTTTGCCGAATGGAGCGACTCACAGTCGGGATTAATGGGAGCATCCCGATTTTGTAAGGGCTTTCGCATTCCGACAGACAATTTATTAGTGATAACCAGAGATTTACATCCGGAATGCGAAAGCCCCTACGAATATATTTGCAAAACACAGATGCACCCGGATTAATGGGGTTAACTGTTGACGGTTAACGGTTAACTGAGCGAAGTCGAAGTATGGGGCATAGGGTACTTGTGCTGCCCTTCGACTACGCTCAGGAACCGCGAAGTCGAAGTATAGGGCATTACTAATTACCTATTATCAATTACCAATTACCAATTACCTATTACCTATTCTCGATCGCTCCTTTGCGACTATCTGAAAAATTTTGGGTTTGCCTACTTGCCAAACTAGAGACACCGTGCTAAGGTTAAAAGGTTTGAGACTTAAAATCAATAGAGGTAAAACCCCGCAGAATGAAACAATTGGGAACCCATCTGGTCGCTGATGCTTGGCAGTCTCCTGGAGACCTGCTCAACGATCCTGAACGTATCCGCCGCGCTATTCTCGATGCGATCGAAGCCGGAGGAGCTACTCTCATCGATTTGTGCGTACACCAGTTTAGTCCTCACGGAGTGACGGCTACTGCTACTTTGGCTGAGTCTCATATAGCAATCCATACTTGGCCTGAACACGGTTATTTTGCTGCGGATTTATTCTTCTGCGGTGCCGGCGACCCTCACAAGGCCATGAAGGTGCTACAGACAGCTTTGGAAGCTAAACAGGTAAAACTCACTGAGTTCACGCGCGGTTTCGAGCCAGGGGTGGGCATCTTAGGTTCTGCTTCTGAAGAACAGTATGCGCCTCGTTTGATAGAGACGGGTGCCACTAGAGTATAATCAGCCAATTAGCGTAACTTTAACTATTTTATGCTATCCTTTGCTGAAAATCCCACGGTTAGAACCGTGGGATTATTGTTTTGGAAATTTACTTTTTCATTAATAAAGGGCGAACAACTACATAACCAGCGCCGAAAGCAGCAATCACAATCAGAAAAATGGCGATGGCTAACCACAATCCGCTTAAGTCAGACGCTTTTTTTGGTTGAGAACGCAAACGGTAAGGAGTTTCTGGTACTTCTGTAAATAATTTTTCGGGAAGTTTATCGGGCTGTTTTTCATCTATCGAAGGGGCTGTTGGTTCGCCTGCTGCTATGGGGAAAGGGAAATTCACAGTGGGAGGGGCTGGATTTGGGGTAGAGGTGTCGTTGGGTACGGAATAGTCAGCCGGGAATGGTAAAGATGCTAGGCGAGGGGATTCCACGCTGAGATTGAATTTTTTAACCGGAGTCATTTGAGGCATCCCAGTCTGGCTAACACTTTGAGCAGAATTGACCGCTTGCTGTAGATATATGGATGCTTGAACTACTGTTTCTACTTCTCGCCGCAGTTGTTGATTTTGTTGGACTAATTGCTGATTATGAGTTTTGAGAGAGTCAAGCATTGCTTGGGCTGATTGCAACTCGGCAGTGACTTCTCGGTAAAGGGAAATAGGTACTGATGGAGAGTAGTTATTTGAGTTGGCGGAGGAGTTATGGTCAGGTAAGGTAGTATTTTGCATAATTTGTAGATGGCGAGGGTGAGCTTTTTTTAGTTTAGCCTGAGAGTATTTCTAATTAGATCGATCGCCACACAATTCGTCAAGATATTTGTTACAGATAGTGAAGTCTAGTTAAATGTTAGCAGTTTCCAGTGGCTCGCTATGAACAACCACCAAACAGAAGAAAGTATGTCACAAAAGTCAAGTACCGAGGCAATGAAATACGGCGAACGCCAGATTTTAGAAGGAGAGTTAATTACCTTCCCGAATCCGCGAGTCGGGCGACGTTACTCCATTAACATTACTTTACCGGAGTATACCTGCAAGTGTCCGTTTTCCGGCTATCCCGATTTTGCGACAATTCACGTCACCTACGTACCCGACGAACGAGTAGTGGAATTGAAGGCGCTCAAGCTGTACATTAACAGTTATCGCGATCGCTACATTTCTCACGAAGAATCGATCAACCAAATTCTAGACGATTTCGTCGCCGCTTGCGCGCCACATTCAGCCACCATTAAAGGCGATTTTTCGCCACGAGGGAACGTGCACACCGTAATTGAGGTATCCCATCAGAAGTAGCAGGCACAACCTGTTCATTTCTCGTTCCCAAGTACAGCCTTGGGAACCTTCCATCTTCTGATTTAAAATAAACGAAAAGATGCCAGAAACTTTTGAGCATTTTCAGGTTTTGAGGTAATGGCGACTAAGCCGTAAAGACGTCTGTCCACCAAAAATACCTGACCTACACCTACAGGTGCACTAGGGGAAAGGGACTGAAACTCAAATTCTTTTCCCGGATAACTACCCAGGGAAATATCGCGCACTTGCAGCAATTTGGCATTAGATCCGACCACAAATAAATCTACGGCATTATTTAAAGTGATTTTAATGTTATTATTAGTGAGGGCTAAATCTAAGTCGAAGTATTGCAGTAAATAAGTTTCTTGATTTTTTAATATCGATCTGTAGGTATGAACAATAATCTGATTTGAAAAAGTTTCGGCATTAATTTTGGTAGTTCCTGGTATGTCGATCGCAAACAAACCTTCAGCGGAACAAAAGGGCTGCCAATCCGGTTGAGCAAGTACCCCCGCCCTGGGAGCAGATTCAGCCTGGAGGGGACTAGCAAACTTGACAACAGAGACAAATAATGTAGCAGTAACTAGGAATAAATGTAGGAAGTTCATTTTGGGAAGAATTAGATTAGCCCGATGGATTTGCGCTAGCCTAGAACTATATCCGCAAACGGGGGATTTATGTTGAATATTATATTTGCTCAACGGCGACGCGACTTGACAGGGCGATCGCCAACTAAAACCAGTAAAACCCATATACTCGCAACTGTAAATGCTTTGCTAGCAATCTGTCTGCTTGGGGCTGTCACAGGCTGCGCCAACAGCCCCAACAGCAAGGCGATGGAAGAATCCTTCGCCGCCGATCCCAAATTAAAAGAAAATCCCGTGGCTTTGGCTTCCCCCCAGCCAGCGACACCAGTGGACACCAGCACAAACGCCAAACTCCCTCCCGATTTCCCAACAGAGATACCCCTCTATCCTAATGCTCAGTTGGTAGAAGTTACAGGGCCAAGCACCCCCTCAGAACAAAATATACGACTGCGCTACGAAAGCACCGATCCGATTAATTCCATTCAGAATTTTTATCAGAATGAGTTTGGGCGTCGCAACTGGAAAATAGTCACTCCCCCAACCCCCGACGAACAAGGTTCTGTGGTAGCCCAGCAAGATAAATTGCGAGTAACAGTGTCACTTTCTCCTACCCAAAAATTAGGAGGTGCGACAGAATTTGTGATTGCATACGACAAAGCAAATGGGGAAATTGCCAGCAATCCCCAACCTCAGAATTCCGATGCTACCCAATCTCCCTCACCAGCCCCAACTTCCTCTAATTCCGAAGCACCAACAGCCACATCATCTCCAGAGTCAAAAACCAAAAAAGTCAGCCAACTAGATAGCCAAATTCCTCAACAATTACGGCAGTATGTAGCAGATTTAGCCTCATTGGAAGTGCTAAAAGTGCGATCGAAATCCGGTGCAAATTTAGAAACAGAAAACACCTTACCCGAACCCAACAAAATAGCCACCCGTCGGGAATATGCCCGCTGGTTAGTAGCTGCTAACAATCAAATTTATACCAGCCGTCAAGCCAAACAAATTAGATTAGCAGTAGCATCCAGCGAACCAGCTTTTGCTGACATACCCAAAACCGACCCAGATTTTGCAGCTATTCAAGGTTTAGCAGAAGCGGGTTTAATTCCCAGTAGCATTTCAGGAGAAACTAAAGATATTAAATTTCGTCCCGATGCACCTTTAACTCGCGAAGCAATGATTCTGTGGAAAGTACCTTTAGACACTCGTCAAGTCTTACCCACAGCTAACATTGATGCAGTGAAAGAAAAGTGGGGTTTTCAAGATGCTTCTAAGATTGATTCCCAAGCATCGCGAGCAGTTTTAGCAGATTTTAACAATGGAGATTTAGCCAATATTCGCCGGGTGTTTGGTTTCACAACATTGTTTCAACCAAAAAAATCCGTGACTCGCGCCGAAGCCGCGGCTAGTTTGTGGTATTTTGGCGTTCAAGATCAGGGATTATCTGCAAAAGATGCTGGGGAAGCCAAGTCTCAACCTCCTCAGTAGCCACTGCTAAAAGCCGATATCTGTTAGATAGCCGATTTCTTTCAGAAGTCGGCTATCTGGCTATAGTATTTTTTTTACATAATTTATTTGATTAGCCAAAATTCTATCTATTTTCACTCACCGTCCCTCGGAAAACTCTCAATATTATACCAATTTCATAAAGTAGCGCGACATAACTACCCCCCCAACCCCCCCTTACTAAGGGGGGGCTTTGAACGGCATCTGTAGCAAATATTAAAGTAGCGCGACATAACTACCCCCCCAACCCCCCCTTAGTAAGGGGGGGCTTTGAACGGCATCTGTAGCAAATATTGATGAAATTGGTATTATTCCGGATCTGGCCCTAGCCAGAAGGATAAATAGAAAAGAGTATTCAATTTCTGGGAGAGCGTTTTTTGATGTATAATCAGACCCCGTTTACCTTGAGAAATTTGGCAAAATGTAGCTTAGTCCTGCGCCAGTTCGGTAGAAATTCTGCTAGTATGCAAGAGACCAGTCAAAAAATTGCTGATTATATTTATCAACATTTTTATGACTCCGAAAGCTCCCAAAATTCCTGTGTTTTAGTACGTCTTTTCAAAACCCATCCCTACGGAGAATTAGACGATTCATTGCAGGCATCTGCGCGTAGCTTGATGCAGAATAAAATTCCCCCCTATGAAATGAAATGCTGGACGCTGTTAGCCTCCGCAGGAAAAGAACCCCAGTGTAATTATGCTGACGAAGCCCCGAATATCGTCATTCCCTTAGTGAATGAAGAGTTGGTAGCTCAAATGCTGCCGATTTCAGAACGGATTCTAGAGTTAGGTTTGGATATTCCTACCGTCGTGGGAATTGCTGATGAAAAAATGTTAGAAATGGAGCCAAAATTATTAAATATTTTTTATATAGGCTCTGCCCCAAATAGCCCCTTTATTGCTGAACAAAATTCATTAGTTATTCCCTATGAAGTCAAATCTGTGTTGGGGATAGGTGGACTGCTACCTTCGGGAAGTTTATTTATGGTAGAGTTATTTTTCAACATAAAAATTTCCTTCAAAATAGCAGAACTGTTAAATATTTTAGCCGTTGCCGTGAAAACTGCCCTGTTGCCTTTTGATGGGGAAGTAGTTTTTAATAACTCCCTAAACACCCCGATAGTTATGGCTACTAACAAGATTGTTCCTAGGGAAATACTGGAAGCAAGTCAACTGATCGGCTTGAGTCGTGTGCTGGATTTTTATCAAGACGAAATGCTCAGACACGCGAGAAGTTTGCAATCGATTATAGGAAAATTAAAGGACAAAGTTGAGGAACGACATAAACAAGCTTTTTGACACTCCCCGAGCTGAAGCTGCGGGGATTCCTAAGACCATGGGGATTTGAAAGTGGGTATTGTCAAAGAAAGTCGGCGGACACTGACTAAGCAGACTTAGAGTTAAAGGGGCTATTTAAGTACGGGATGCTAGGATTAAACCGTACCATTTATCTATCGGTATTTGTTTTTTTATTTGAAAGCCTAAACTTTCAATAACTTGTCTAGTTTCGGCGTGAGTGTGTCCAGACCACAAGTGATATTCTAAAGAAAGATTTTCCACTAATTGCCAAATTTCTCTATCTTCAAATAAGGGCCATTCTGCACCTTCACAGTCTATTTTAGCTAAATCTACTTTGCCACCGATGCGATCGATCGCCTTTTTCAAGGATACCATCGGTATATCGCCGTTTTCCGTGACGGTCGATCGCGTTTTTCCCGATACTTCCCGGATATCCAGCACTACTTTACCATCTCTAGCGCCGATGGCTTCCATGAAATAGGCAAAACTGGCAATTTGAGACTGATTTTGGAGATACTTTTCCAAGTTAGGATTAGCTTCATAGGCGTGAATCACTGCTTGGGGAAATCGGTTGCGAGCGGCAATCGAAAACAATCCCACATTGGCTCCCACATCTATAATTTTTAGCAGGGATTGAGGTAATTGCTCTAAGCCATAGCAGTCGTCTAAAAGCACTTCGATAAATTCTCCATCCATGCCTTTTTCGGAAGGCAATTTAAGGGGTTGAGTCTTGCCTTGTACAATTAAACTATCGGGTAAACTAAACTTTGCTACTCTGGGAAATTTTATCCCCAATTTTTTGGCTCTAATTTTCCGTTTCAGGAGTCGCACAATTTTAGTGAATAGCATAATCAAGGGATAGCGACCTGTAGGGGTGGGCGGTAGAGCGACCTTGAAGATGTTGAGGACATTGTTAATGGCTGAAATCATTGATGTTAGTGCTGCTTGGTGCTTGCTTATTGCTGATTGCTGCTTCGATACTAATAAACTCAAATTCAAAACTAGAATCTAGATAAGTGCACCCCGCCTTACTGTATATTAACCTGCGCTAGCCAACCAGAAAAATCAACAATGCTAGAGTTCGATCGACTTTTTCAAACCATCGCAGAATTAGTGATGCTATACTCCCCCAGCGGCGTGGAATCAGAAATTAATCAGGGGTTAATGGAAAAATTTGCAGCCCTGGGAGTGAATGCTTGGATCGATCGCGCCGATAATGTCATCGCCCTAATTCCGGGGCGCAATCGGCAAAAGTCGATCGCCATTACCGCCCACAAAGACGAAATTGGGGCGATCGTCAAAACCATCGGTAGCCCGGGGCGGGTGGAAGTTCGCAAATTAGGGGGCGCGTTTCCCTGGGTTTACGGCGAAGGCGTTGTCGATTTGTTGGGCGACAACCAAACAATTAGCGGCATTCTCAGCTTCGGAAGCCGTCACGTCTCCCACGAATCCCCTCAAAAAGCTCAGCAGGAGGATGTTTCCCTCAAGTGGGAAGATGCGTGGATCGAAACTAAGTGTACTACTGAGGAATTAGCGGAGGCGGGAGTTCGGCCCGGAACGCGGATGGTGGTGGGAAAGCACCGCAAACAGCCGATCCGCTTGAAGGATTGGATCGGGAGTTATACCCTGGATAACAAGGCTTCTGTGGCGATTTTGCTGGGTTTGGCGGAATGTTTGACCAAGCCTGCGGTGAATGTTTATTTGGTGGCTTCGGCGAAGGAGGAGGTTGGGGCGATCGGGGCTTTGTATTTCTCGCAGCGGCAGCCCTTGGATGCGCTGATTGCTTTGGAAATTTGCCCCCTGGCTCCAGAATACCCGATCGGTTCGCCTCTAATAATTAATTCATTAAAAAAAGCTGGACAACAAGCACATATGGTGCGAAAGTTTTCCTAGGGCTAAATATGTGAAACCCAATGAAGCAGCTAACACTCTGGGAGTTTGCCTGCGAACCCTCAGACGATGGGAAGCAAACGGCAATATCTCCACCGTCAAAACGCCGTCAGGTCAAAGACGGTACGACATCGAAAAGTTCATCAAACAGGAATCAGAGCCAGACTCTAGACGCGCCACTGTTGTCTATGCTCGCGTCTCTACCAGGCCACAAAAGGCAGACCTCGATCGACAAGTTGAACGACTATCAACGCTCTAAAGGGGCGCTGAAGTCGTTAAGGAAGTGGGAGGAGGACTCAATTTTAGGAGGAAAGGACTCATCAAGCTTTTGGGACGAGTTCTGCGAGGTGATATCGCAATTATTGTGGTTGCCCACAAAGACCGACTTGCAAGATTCGGATTCGACATTATCGAATGGCTCTGTGAGCAATTTGACTGCCAAATCGTGGTTCTCAACCAAATCAGTCTCTCTCCACACGCCGAACTCGTTCAAGATATCGTCGCAATCCTCCACAGCTTTTCCAGCCGACTTTACTCCATCAGAAGGCTGGAAAACCAAATCAAGCAGGAGTTACAAGTCGAATCCGAGGCACAAGAAGGAGAAGAAGTCGCCCAACAAAACACTTAAGATTCGGGTTTATCCTGAGCTGGGACTGCACCAAAAATGGAAGTCTTGGCTATCAGCATCGCGTTACTGCTACAACAAGGCTATTGCAGCCTTGAAAGCAGGCGAAAAAATAACCAGTGCTTATTCTTTGAGGGACTACGTGTTAGGACTGGACTTACCTGATTGGGTTAAGTCAGCACCGTCTCACCCAAAAGAAAATGCTATTTTTGACGCTTGGGATGCTTGGAAACAAGCCAAGTCTGTCAAAGGAGAGGCAAGTTTTAGAAGCTGTCGTCAACCATCACAGTCAATCAAATTCCACAAGGTTAATTTCAACGGCGAGACTTGGTTCCCATCCTTAGTTAAAGGGCTTAGCTTTAGAAGTACAGAACCAATTCAAAAGACCGAGTTTGCGACCCAACTTATTAGAGACAAAAAGCGATGGTTCGCTTGTATCCCAGTCATAGAGGAGGCAAGGACGAAGGAACTAGACAAGGTAATTGCACTTGACCCTGGCGTTAGAACTTTTTTAACTGGCTACGACGGTGACTCATTTCAAGAATTTGGTAAGGCAGACATTGGACGCATTCAAAGATTGTGTTCTCACCTTGACAAACTAATGGGGCGTGCGTCAAAAGCTGGTAGAAGGCAGAAACGCCGGATGTTAGAAGCGGCAAGCAAGCTGAGAATCAGGATTCGCGACTTGGTTGACGAGTGCCACAAGCAGGTAGTTAATTACCTGACAAGTCAATACAAAGTCATATTGCTGCCTACATTTGAAACATCACAAATGGTTGTTAAATCAAAGCGCAAGTTACGCACCAAGACTGCTAGGCAGATGCTCACTTGGGGGCATTATCGTTTTGAATGCCACCTCAAGCAATCAGCTAAAAAACGGGGTGTTGTTGTTATTGACGTTAACGAATCCTACACTAGCAAAACTTGCACCAAATGCGGACACAAACATTCAAAGCTTGGTGGTTCAAAAACATTTAAATGCCCTAACTGCGGTCACGAACACGACCGAGATTGGGGCGGCGCTCGAAACATTATGATTCGAGCTTTGAGGGACGGCTCCTTTGCTCTCTCTATCAATAGTGAGAGTATTGCTATCGCGTATGCCCTGTTTGTCCAGGGTTGTACAGCGTAACACCGTCAGCCGACGGCGAAAATCCAGTGTTGCTGGTTCAGGACGGCTATGGGATTTATGATGAAGGGTTGAATGGGGAATTGCGCGTGGCGGCCGATCGGGCTGGTGTTCAGGTGCAGTTGGCGGCGATTAGCGGTTTTGGTAGTGATGCTTCCATCGCCATGAAGTTCGGCCATGTGGCCCGTGCCGCTTGTTTGGCCTTCCCTACCCAGAACACCCACGGCTTTGAGATTGCTCATCTAGGGGCGATCGACAATTGTGCTCGGATTCTGAAAGCTTACTGTGACGAGCTTTCCGACGATTGACCCACAAGTTTAAAAAAAACTTTCTGAAAGTGGTTGACAAATAGAGGAAGATTAGTTAAGGTAATAAAGGTGCGGAACACAAGCAAACGACGCGCCCCCATCGTCTAGAGGCCTAGGACACATCCCTTTCACGGATGCGACGGGGATTCGAATTCCCCTGGGGGTATTGAAAATCTAACTCGGATATCAAAAAGATATCAAGCAACCGAAGGGTGGACAATCAGCCCGCCCTTCTTGCTATGAGCAAGACAGGAAAATTGTCAGAATTGTTGTTGGCAGCGATCGAGATAAATTGCAGCCACCCCATCAGCCGGATTTCGCAGCACACAATCCTCAAACAGTTGTGCCGCCTCAGTAAACTTTTCCTGATTGTACAAGATCCAGGCACTTTCAAAACCGGTTTTGGCGATCGCCTTAGCCTCCCGCACCTCCGGTAAATCGGCATTAAACACCTCATATACAGTTACCAACTCCGACTTACCTTTCACCTGAACTCGATCGATTAGCCGAATATCATAATCACTAGGAATTGTCAACGCTGAAAAAGTATGATGACTAATTAACAGCGATATTCCATAATTTTTGGTCAATCCTTCCAGACGAGATGCCAAATTCACAGCATCACTAATCACGGTTCCATCCATCCGATTTTCCCCGCCCACAGTACCCAACATCAAAGAACCAGTATTAATCCCAATCCCAATTTTAATCGGCGCATAACCTCCTTCTTTCCTGCTTAAATTGTATTCTGCCAGACTTTGTAGCATCGCAATTCCTGCTTTCACCGCATCATCCGCACTACCACTAAACAAAGCCATAATCCCATCACCAATATATTTATCAATAAACCCATTACTCGCAGTAATACAAGGCTCCATCCGAATCAAATAATCATTGATAAACTTAAAATTATCTTGAGGTGTCATGCTCTCCGACAGCGCTGTGAAATCCCGAATATCCGCAAACAGCACCGACATTTTTTGCTGTACGTTGTCCCCCAATTTCACATCAACAATACTTTCGTATCCCAGTAAATGCAAAAATTGATGCGGCACAAACCTACCGTAAGCATCGGTTAGTTCAAATTCCGCATCCAGGGCTTTTTTTAAGTTGCGATTCAGTTGCGATAGTTCAGAAGTAAACTTTTCGCGCTCTGCTTCAATTTTTCGCCGTTCCGAAATGTCCTGAAACGCGATAATTGTATAGGAGATATTACCTTGGTTGTCAAAAATTGGAGTTCCCCAAGCTTCGATGGGAATCACCTTGTCCGCGCGGTGAATTTCTATATTGTCAGCGTTAGCATATTCTCCCCTCAATAGTTTCGGAATCGTAAAAATTTCTAAGTTATAATTTTGCTTAGTTCCTGCAATATAAATTTGATAATTTTGGACTAATTCCTCAATTGTATCTCCGGCTAAAACTCCTTGACCAAGTAACTGTTGGGCTACCTGATTGGCGTAGTAGGGTTGACCGTTGGCATCGGTGACAAACACGCCGACAGGCATTGCTTCTAGCAATTGGGACAGTCGGCTTTCGCTTTCACGTAACTGGGATTCCACTTGCAACAAAGCGGCATTTTTTACTTCCAAGCTGTCGGTATAATTTTGGATTCTTTCAATCATTTTATTGAAAGTATCTGCCAAATTTCCCAGTTCATCTCTCGATTCTATGGGAACTCTAATATTTAAGTTTCCTGCTTTGAATTGGGCAATTCTTTGAGTTAAAACAATAATCGGTTTAGCTAAGATTCGTGCTAAAATAATCCCGACGAGGGTGACAATGCTAGCAATAATTAGAGATAATATGAGTGCGGTGCGGGTTTGGGCTTCTATGGGGGCGAGAAATACTGACTGTGGCTGTACAAATAGGACGTACCAGGGGAGATTGTGTAAAGGTGCGATCGCCACTGCACTCAGTTGATTGTCTGTGGATGTTAGTCGCAACCTTAAAAAAGGTCGATCGAGAGCATTGTCTAAACCATGTTTTAATTCGGGCAAATTAGTGGACAATTCGTCCAGAGGTAACTCCGGCAACCTTCTCTCGGCTTGCAATTTTTTCACCAAATCCGGTGGGAGAGGAACTACGGATTTGAAAATTAATTCCGGTTCCGTACCGTGGGCTAACCGAATATAATTTTCGTCTAGTAAAATAGCAAAGGATTTTTGACCGGCTAAACCAGTTTGTCGGGCGATGGACTGATCCAACACAGTCGCATTATATGATACTCGCAACAAGCCCACCGCAACTCCTTGGCTGTTGCGAACTAAATTGCTAAAATAAATGTTAACTAAACCTGGAGTTTTTTCGGAAAGTCGCAAATTTGAAACATAGGGTAAACCGGTGTTCAAGGGTTGTTGAAAGTAATCGCGGTTCGATTCATCTTTCCCGATATCCTCAGTATAAGTGTCTAATACATTTTGACCTTTGATGTCTAGCAGCCCATAGGAAAATATATTCACAGTATCTCGACGGCTGAGAGTATATAAAGTCTCTTCAACTACTTTTTTTTCCTCACTTTCAGCCCTAGACTCTGGGGGTAAACTCAGGTATTTTGAGAGTCCTGGTAACAGGGCTGCGACGCGGACATCGTTGAGATTGACGGTGATGAAAGTGTCGATGCTGACAGCGGTTTGGGAGGCGATCGCAAATAGAGATTGTTCCGCATTCTTGGTTAATATTTGTTCAGTGGCGTGTTTGTCGATCGCCGCTAGCAACATTAGTGGAATTAGCGCCACTATTAAAAAGGAGACGATCAACTTTTTGCGTAAAGTATAAAGTTTTGGCAGTCGCAAAATTTGTAAGATTAGTGTAGAAAAGATGGACCCAGCAAAAAAGTTGACAACTTAAATTTTTGGTTGGCTCTATATCATCACAAAACAAAACTATTCAGAAATGCTAGGCAATTTAATATGAGCGGTTGTCTCTTCATGGTATACACTAGAAAGATAAAATTCTCCAGCGGATATATCTATGATTTTTTTGACTATTTTTAATCCTAGTCCTAAACCTTGTTGCTCATAGGTACGGCGTTCAAATTGCATAAACGCTCCGATTTTTGAAATCTGTTCCTCTGTCATTCCCCTGCCGCGATCGGATATGGATAGATGAAATGCTCCCTTAATTAATTGACTACTTACCTTCACCGGTGTTAAAGGTGTAGAAAATTTAAAAGCATTTTCTAACAATTCGTCCACCATCCACTTCAAATTGTCCTCAGACACCGGGACATCTATATCTTCTAGTTCGCAAATCAAGTCATTTTGGCGATCGACTTTTTGGGCCTGTTCCCTCCCACAATTTTCTATGACTGATTTAGTAGAAGTTACTTCATTATTAGTCGGAGTTTTATCCATAGGTATTTGGCTGGTCATCAGTTCTAGCTTGATATAGATCAAAAACTTTTTGGTCAGCCTATCTAATCTCAGAGCAGACTGTTGAGCTAATAGTAAAAGTTCATGAATTTCTTCCTCACTCATGTCTTCACGATCGTCGAGCAACAATCCAATAACTCCGAAAATACCGTTTAAGGGTGTGTTCAATTCGTGAGGTAAACTGGAAGCTAAGTTACCGCTTAATTCATTCAGATTTTTTTGTAATAGGTCGATCGTATTTTCTTGGACTTTGGAAAGACTGGTGATTTTGTCATATTGTTGCTTGAGTCGCAACATGGAATGAACCCTAGCACGGAGTTCCAGCCCAATGACGGGCTTGCTGATAAAATCATCGGCACCAGCCTTGATACATCGAGCCAGGTCTTCTTTGGCGCTCAAAGCTGTCACCATGATGATGGGAACACCTTCCCATAGGGGCTGGGCTTTAATCCGCTGACAGACTTCCATACCATCCAAGTCTGGCATCATCACATCCATCAAGATCACATCGGGCTGGAATACATCCAGGGAGTTGAGGGCGACTTGACCATTGGAAGCATAGTGCAAATCATATCCCCGATCGCTCAACAGCGCTTCAATCACATCAAAATTATCGGGCTCGTCGTCAACTACTAGAATAGAGGGCTGATTCATTTGTGCTGCTCCTTTTCTGGGGAATATTACTGAATTGTCGCTGCTAATTAGGTTAACCTAATTAGGGCTTGCTGAATAAGGATCGATTTTTCCGTTGAGTTATCTAAATCTTCAAGCTACGATTAACCAGCTAATTTAAAAATATTTTCATCTTGATTATTCAAAAATTTTATCTCAATTTCTTGAGCTGATAAGGGCTTGGAAAATAAATATCCTTGACCCAATTCACAGCCAAGTTCCTGCAACCATTTAAGTTGTTGTCCTGTTTCTATGCCTTCAGCCACAACGGCTAATCCCAGTTGATTGCTCAAAGCAATAATGGTACTCACAACCTGATAATTACGGTTGCCTTCCTGCATCTGATTTACAAAAGAGCGGTCGATTTTTAAATTATCCGCAGGCAAGCGATGGAGATAATTGAGCGATGAATATCCAGTGCCAAAGTCATCGATACTGACTTGAATTTGGCGTTCTTTTAATTGGGTCAATAAATCTATGGTTTTTGTGATATTTTTAATCAGCATACTCTCCGTAATTTCCAGAGTAATATAACTGCCATCTAAACCTGTTGCAGCAATGGTGCGATCGATTTCCTGAATCAACAGAGGTTTACGCAGGTCTTGAGCGGAAAGATTAATACTGACCTTCAAGGGAAATCGACTAGGAAACTGATTTTGCCAGCGAGCTAATTGTTGGCAAGCAGTGCGCAATACCCAACTATCTAGCGGTACAATCAACCCTGTTTCTTCGGCAATAGGAACAAAGTCAATGGGAGAAATGAAACCACGAGTGGGATGTTGCCAACGTACCAAAGCCTCAAATCCCACCAGCCGATCGCCTATGATGTCAACAATTGGCTGATAGTACACAACAAATTCTTCTCGTTCGATCGCCCTACGGAGATCGTTTTCCAGAGTTAGCCTGTTGACGGCTTGGGTGTGCATTGTGGTATCAAAAATTTTGTAAGAATTTCTGCCTTGAGCCTTAGCCCGATACATGGCAATATCCGCATCTCGTATCAAATCCGAGGCTTGATAGTAATTTTTATGCCCGAAAACAATGCCGATACTAGCACTGATAAACATTTCGTAGCCATTAATCGTTAGGGGGTTTTGAAATTCTTTCTGAATCCGCTCAGTAATTTGAATAACTTCTTCAATACCAGGCACATCTTCCAGCAAAATTACAAATTCATCACCACCAAGTCGAGCGATTAAATCCGCCTCCCGCAGATAATTTTTGAGTTTTTGAGCAATATTCGTTAGCAATAGGTCTCCAGCTAAGTGTCCTAAGCTGTCATTGATTACTTTAAAGCGATCGAGGTCGAGAAACAAGACAGCATAAAAATAGTCTTTCAATCGCATAGCTCGATTAATAGCTAATTCGAGCCGCTCCACCAACAGAGTCCGATTTGGCAAATCTGTCAAGGGATCGTGCAAGGCATTGTGTATAATCAGTTCTGCCTTTGCCTTAAGTTCCGTGGTTCGTTCTGCAACCTGTTGTTCCAATTCCGTATTGCGATGCTTGAGGAAATAGAGTTTTTCAGCTTCTAAGATTGCTTGCCGCCTCAAAGAAGCTTGCAAGTCATCGTAGTGTTGTTTAATTCGCAGCATGGAGTTGACTCTGGCGCGCAGTTCCACACCACTGACGGGCTTGCTAATAAAATCATCAGCACCAGCCTTGAGACATCGGGCCAAGTCTTCTTTGGCACTTAAGGCTGTGACTATGATGATCGGAACCGACTCCCATTGTGGTAAAGCTTTAATCCGCTGACAGACTTCAATACCATCCAAATCTGGCATCATCACATCCATCAAGATGACATCGGGTCGGAATACGTCTAGGGAGTCGATCGCAAATTGACCGCTAGAAGCATAGTACAAATCATATTCCCGATCGCTCAACAGCGCTTGAATCACATCAAAATTATCGGGTTCATCGTCAACTACTAAAACAGATGGGTGATTCATTTCTGACTATCCTGTGCTTCTAACAATCGTTGAATTGTGCTGGCCAATTGCTTGAGTTTAACCGGCTTAGTGAGATAATCACTAGCCCCAGCTTCTAGACATCGTTCGCGATCGCCCGTCATGGCCAATGCCGTCAAGGCGATAATCGGAATATGCGCAAATTGGCGATCGCTGCGGATCTGCCTCATTGCCTCAAGACCGTCCATTTCCGGCATTTGGACATCCATTAAAATTAAATCAGGAACTCGTGCCTTAGTGACCGCGATCGCCTCTAAACCCTGGATTACTGGCATTTGGATATCCATCATAATTAAGTCAGGAATCGATGATTTAGTGAGGGCGATCGCCTCGACACCATTTTTCGCCACCACAATCCGATATCCTTTCGCCATCAGATAGCCAGAAATGGTGCTGATTGTCCCGACTCTATTTTAGCAATATCCAGGATATCATTGATTAATGATAAAAGATGAGTTCCACTATGTTCAAATGTATGTTCCCTCAATAATTAACTTCTAACTAACATAATATAATTGCCTAACCAATTCACAGTAACAAATACAGCTTATTCAAATATTAATAATACTGATTGTTGAATTTAAGCGTGTTAGAGCGGGATATGAATTTATTTTTTCATTCAGAATTTTAGATGTGCTAAAATTAGAGAATGAAACAGCCCTATCCCCCCTAGGGGAGAAGGAAGAAAAACCCCCCTACCCCAAAGGGAGAAGGAAGAATAGGTTAGTTATTATTTAGGATAGGAAGGATTATGTTAGTCACAAAGCAACCTGTTTTCAAACAATTCTGGTATCCAGTAATTCGCACCGCCGAATTGTCCGGCGAACCAAAAGCTTTTGAACTATTAGGCGAACCCATAGTTTTGTGGTTGGATTCCCAAGGTAAACCCGCAGCAGTTGAAGACAGATGCTGTCACCGCACAGCTAAACTTTCCCTCGGAAAAGTTGTCGATGGTAACATTTCCTGTGCCTACCACGGCTGGACATTTAACTCATCAGGAACCTGTGTTTGCGTTCCGCAGCAGCAAAAGGACACAATCTCCCCCAACTACAAAGTAAAAGCATACCAAACGTGCGATCGCTACGGATACGCTTGGGTTTGTCTGGGAGAACCCCTGACAGATATTCCCGATATTCCCGAAGCTTCCGACTCCAACTACCGCCAAATTCACGAATTTTACGAACCCTGGAATTGCGCGGGATTGCGAGTAATGGAAAATGAATTAGACATGGCTCATCCTACTTTTGTACACACCACAACCTTCGGCAGCGAATCACATCTTACACCCGATGTAATGGAATTTCAAGAAACAGAATGGGAACTACACTACCACAGCGTTTTAGGTGTCGTCAATCCCGCCCAGCAACAGCAAAACTTAAAAATGGAGGAAAAGGAAACCGTGCGGACAATCGATGGAATTTGGTTTATGCCATTTACCGTCAAACTCAGGATTGTTTACCCAAATGGACTCGTTCACATCATTGTCAATACCATGACTCCGATTAACGATTCCACTTCTCAAATGGTGCAATTTTGCCTCCGCAACGACACCGAAGCCGATGCCAAAACCAGCGATATTATTGCCTTCGATCGCGCCGTTACATTAGAAGACAAACGCATTTTAGAAACAACCGATTGGGACGTTCCCCTCGACATCACCCAAGAACAACATATGCTCACAGATAAGCCAGGAATTATCATGCGACGCAAAATTGCAGCACTCCTAAAAGCCCACGGCGAAACTGAAAAAACTAAAGTCAGTCCATAATACATAGGCCGGGGCGGGTTTTTGAGATAGTCGGTTTTTGGCGACTATTGTTGGTGAAACCCGCCCCTTGTATCTTAAAAGAGTGAGTTAGTCGATCGCCACATCATTGATTCGATCGTATCGACAATCAGGCGATCGTACCGACAATCAGGCGATCGTATCGATCATCAGGCGATCGTACCGACAATCAGGCGATCGTATCGACAATCAGGCGATCGTATCGACAATCAGGCGATCGTATCGATCATCAGGCGATCGTATCGACAATCAAAGCGAATCTAAAGAAACAAGGAAAGTTTTATGCAAATGGTTCTGTAACAGTAGAAAGTGTTCTTCAAGGACATCAGAAATCGGTGAAGTTGGCCCGCCCCTTAGACTCAACAAGTCTGTTGTGTAGATAAGCGGACATTACTGATGACAGGCGCACATAAAACACAGGCGGTATCTACAAATTTATCCTAATATTTTACAGGCTTGTAGGGGCGGGCGATGCCCTGAGCGGAGTCGAAGGGCAGGATAAACGCAGTCGTTGGGTCGAAGGGTCGAAGGGTCGAAGGGTTCGCCAGTGATATTTGACACCCATCAACAAATTATAAAAACCCGCCCCAACCCCACCAACAAATGATGCAAACTGGCCTGACAATTATCAGTTAAACCTGAAAGAGATCGGAGCGATCGCCCTCCCCAAAAAAGCGATCGCAATATTTTCGTAACCAATACGATCGCCCCTACATTGATATTGATATAAAGCGATCGCTCTTTTTTTACCATAGATAAACATGGATGGAAAAAAAGCGATCGCACCTCGCAAAAAAAGACGATGAGTATTAGATATTGATTTATGCAGCCTCAGTCAAAGTTCTGACACGCAAAACTTCATTAGACATCAACGGTTCAATTTCCGACTCAGCTAAGGTAATTACAGCTATAGTTTCACCTAAAGCATTAAAAACTTCAAGACTGTAGCCATCCTCATCGGGGTGGGGATGATGCTCAACAATAGTGGCAATATCTCCTCGACAGAGTTTGTACTTGGGTACATCTGTTTGTAATGCTACTCTTTTAAACAAGGGAAATTTCATTTTCATACCTCCTTATTGGGTTGGCTTGTGCAAGAAACAAAGATTTATCATCTTCTACTAAGAACTTGAGCAAATACTGAGTTATTTTGGTCTCAGCAATAATGGTCACATTAGATAGTTTCACTTACTTGATTTTGTAAGATTAGTATAGTCAATTTAAAATCATATATTATTTAAAGGGCGATCGCCCTTTCACAAAAGAAAAGCGATCGCCCTTTTTTACCACAGATAAACATGGATGGAAAAAGCGCGATCGCGTACATTATTCTAGCAAGTTTCACCGTTGGGTGGGGGCGGGTTGATCAAGATTATCTGTGGGTGGCATAATCGATCAGTTAACCCGCCCCTACAAATTTATCCCCATATTTTACAGGCCTGTAGGGGCGGGTTCGCCTAGATATTTGACACCCATCGATAAATTATATAAACCCGCCCCTACCCCACCAAAAAATTTCGTTTTAATTAATGCTTGCTTGTCCGCACAACTGCATTAATCCAGACTGAATCGGTATATATTGTTCAGCGGTTAAAGTTCCTAAATAAGCTAGAACTCGACGAGGATCGATGCTCCGCAATTGATCCAGGAGAATTATAGAAGATTGAGTCAAACCACCTACTCCAGCTTCTAAACAGGGATAAAGGCTTGGATTTTGGCGTGACCATAATCCGGTTTGAGTTGTCAGAGGTACAACTATTAACATTGGATAACGTACTTCTCCCCAAGGCAATCCAATCACAATTACAGGTCGATTGCCTTGCTGTTCATGTCTTCTCGGAATGTGACCGGGCAAGGCAACTAAGATGACATCCCCGCTTGAAAGTAAATCAGGCTGGAACATCTTTACCTCCAATTACTGCTAATCCTAAACCTGGGATATATTCAACTGGTTTCCCTTGGGGTTGACCATTGATGCCCCAATCGTAAATATCAACTTCTGAGAGGTTAGCTTCGGCTTCCTGAATTTGTTGTTCTAGTAAGTTATACAGTTCATGTTTAGCTTCTAAATCCAGACGAGAGATGGCTTCTATGATTGTGGTCAAAGGAATTGATACATTTACGATTGTTTGAGTCATAATATAAATTTGGCTATTGTTTGCACAAAAAGGCTAATTTTAATAATTATTATAACACTAAATATCAATTTTTTGCTTAAATATTTGACACCCATCGACAACTTATAAAAACCCGCCCCAACCCCACCAACAAATAGATCGCGCTATTTTCGTACCCAACGCGATCGCGCCTACATTGATATCAAGAGATCGCGCTTCTTTTACCCCAGATAAACGTGGATAAAAGAAGCGCGATCGCGCTCACTTGCGAACTTTATCGCGCTTCCCTTGCAGAAACCGTATCGCGCATTGGGGGGCTGGCCTAGGAATGTTATCCGTGAGAATTGAATAGGGAAGCGCGAAAGATACCCTACAGGATTAACTCAGCCAAATTTTCATAAATTCCCTAGCCGTGACAATGGGGATATTCTGATAAATTTTTAGAGTTAATAAATCTTGATCGCCAGAAATAATATAATTCGCATTAGCACTAATAGCACAAGCTAAAACTTGATCATCATCAGGATCGTTAATAACAATTTTTTCCACCTGATAAATTTCCACAATTTTGACTAAATTGCGATAATTATTAACTAAACTTTCCGGGGTTTCTTCAATAACAGTGTGTATTCGTTGATAAAATTTAGGGCGACTTAAAACCTCGGATAACTCCTGAAGCAAGAAAGAAGAAGTATAGACAGTAATTTCCTGAGTCCGAACTAAGTCAATAATTTGGCGGGGATAACTTCCCCAGAGAAATCCAGAAATCACTGTATTGGTGTCAATGACTACACGCATATTATGATTGATTTTGAGAATTTTTTTCCATCCGATAAGCGGCTATTTCTGTTTCTATATCATCGGGAGTAATGGGATCAATTTCATTGAAAACCAGTAATTGATCTAATTGATTAAAAAAATGTTTAATTTTTGTGTCTAAGTCAAATTCTGATTTTTCTTGAGGCAAGATGGAATAATTGATAACCATAAATTTATCATTCCAAGCCACTTGCAGTTCTTGATTATCCTGAAGCCGCAAACGCAGTTCTTCGGGTAAAACTAACGTTCCATCAGGATTAATTTTAACGGTTTCTGATTTCATATTTTTTTGGGGGTGAAAATCAGTGAGATATAATCCATTATACTGTTTGATGCAAAAATTTTCCATCCTCTAGGCACGGGTTCTGAAAAAATCCTTGATTCAAACCGATCGCGCTTCTTTTACCCCAGATAAACGTGCCGGGAAAAAGCGCGATCGCGTGTATTATTGTAGCCAGTTTCACAGTGTGGTGGGGGCGGGTTTATCAAGATTATCTGTGGGTGGCATAATCGATCGGGCGGGCACGGGGGCACCGCCCCTACAAATTAGATTTAACTCAGCTAAACCTGAAATAGCTGCCACTCAAGCTCAAATTTGACCCTCCTTGCAAAATCCCAATTAATTCATTTTGAGCCGCCTTGCGGTAAATTGCCGTACCAGTTTGGTTAGCCTGCGAGAAAGGAACTAGCAAGTAATCATCGGCTTTCCCGTGCAATTGGATACTATCTTCACTGGCATTAAAGTCAGTAATCAGCGCGTAATCGTTATCCAGATTATCGTAGTAAGTGTTATTGACATCTCCCAAAACGAAAATATCGCTACCACCTCCGCCAGTTAAGGTGTCAATTTCCTCAATGCCGGGGTTAATAGCATTGATGTCAACTCCGGTGAGGATATCGTTACCACTTTCACCTGTCAGTAAATCCTTACCAAGTCCACCCATGAGGGTATCATTTCCATCTCCACCTATTAGGATATCTTGCCCTTTCTCACCGTCTAAATAGTCATCATTTTGATTCCCAGATAACACATCTTGACCTGAATTGCCAAAGATTTTATCATTTCCTTGTTGACCGGAAATCGTGTCATCTGCTTGGGTTCCATTGATAATATCATCTTGAACCGTGCCTTGCAAACCATTATTCGGGTTAGCAAAACCAAAACCTCGACTACCAAAAACGGCATAACTCTTGCCGGGAGAATTTTGAAATAAACTGCCAGGTGCGCCAACGATTATATCGTCGATGCCGTCGCCGTTGATATCTCCCCCACCGCTGACAGCAGTGCCAACTAAACCATCGGTTTCTACTCCATTTAAAACTAAGGCATTCTTACCGTTAGCTTCTGCTAAGCTGAAGTTAGCTGAAAATTCCTTTTTGCCAAAAACAATAAAGGTTTTGCCTGCATTGTTTTTGCTGTTAGAGTTAGCGCTGGAGGCTCCGATTAATAAGTCGTCAAAGCCATCTTTGTTGATATCTCCGGCATAGCTAACGGCATTTCCTGCTGAGCCTTCAGCATCGAAACCGGAAATTGTAAAGCCGTTATTGCCATTCAATTCAGCGGGGTTGACAATGACAGGAAATGCTTCTTTTTTACCAAAAACTACATAGGTTTTGCCTGCGTTAATTCGATCGCCCACTGTCGCACCGGGAGCGCCAATTACGATGTCTTTATTGCCGTCACCGTTAATATCTCCTGTAGCGGTGAGAGCGATTCCAGAACGTTCTTGAGGAGTGAGGCCGGCGATGACAAATCCGGTAGTTCCATTTAATTCTGGGACGTTGACGCTGCCAGTAAATCCTCCTGGTTGACCGAATATAACGTAGGTTTTGCCTGCATTAATCCCGCCGCTGGTGTTGCCGCCATCTGCACCAATTACGAGGTCGGGAATGCCGTCGCCGTTGATATCGCCACTGCTGGCAGTACCGCTAGAATTGCCGTCGATGCCGTTAATAACAAAGCCGTTATTGTTGTTAATTTCAGCTAGGTTGAAGTTAGGAGAAAAACCTGTGGTGCGGCCGTAGATGACGTAGCTTTTACCTGGTGTGCCACCAAGGGGGCCGGGTGCGCTGATGAGTATGTCGTCAATGCGATCGCCATTAATATCGCTAATCCCAGTGGCAAAGAGGCCGGCGTAGTCAAAGGTGTTGGTTCCTGTCACGGCAAAACCATTATTCCCGTTCAAATTAGCCAGGTTGAAGTTAGCAGGAAATCCTTGGTTTGTGCCGAAGACAATGTAAGTTTTTCCGGCATTGTTTTGACCGTTGACAGTGGCACCGAAGGCACCAATAATAAAGTCTTTGATGCCGTCGCCGTTGATATCGCCGGCACTGCTAACTGTTCCGCCGCTGAAACCTTCGGCATCGGTGCCGTTGAGGGTGAAACCATTTTGACCGTTGAGTTGGGAAAGATTGACGCTGGCGGGAAATTTTTGAGTGCCAAAGATGACTTGACTTTTGCCTGCGGCGTTGACATTATTGGGGTCGGCACCGAATGATCCGACTATGATATCGTCAATTTTGTCGCCGTTGATATCTCCGGTTTTGCTAACAGCAACTCCTGAGAAGTTACCTGCTTCTGTGCCGTTGAGGACGAAGCCGTTATTGCCGGAAAGGTTGTCAAGTTTGAGGCTGTTGATGTTGATATTAACGGTGGCGGCTTGTATTTGTTGGCCGTCTGTTAGGAGGTAGTTCAATTTATCGGTGCCGGTGAAGTCTAGGGGTGGGGTGTAGGTGAGTTTGTCGTCGGTTTTATCGTTGGGGGTGTTGTTGTTGTCGAGGGTGATGATGCCGCCGGCAACTGATTTTGTGTTGAATTCTTTGATGGAGAGGGGGTCTTTGGCGGTGGTATCGTTGGCTAGGATATCGATTTTTGTGGCTGTGTTGACGGTGGTGGTGGAAAAGTCGCTGTTGGCGGTGAATGGGGAGGCGATCGCCCTTTTTTAAAGCGATCGCATTTGTACATCAGACAAATCTAAATGACTTTAATGTTATTCAGCACTTTAAGCCGATATTGGTACATTCTGCCAGCTAATATTACTCTTTTGATCCTTGGGAGGGAAGAGATCAAAAGGGCTTTTGCCAGCTTTCAGGGGATCGTAACTATAGGCAAGCTGACGATTAACATAAAGTTCATATGCAGGGAATCCATCATGTCTGGCATTTATCCTAAATTCTGGTTTTTTGCCTTCTTTTTGTCGGACGAAAACCTCCATGTTTGCACTGATTTTAGGGGCAAAACCTTGAGGAAACAGCGCGATACCCCCACTCACTTTTAGTGTGGTTTTAACTGTATCCGATGGCAGGCGCTCAACTGAAATATTGTTATTTTCCTCTGTGGGTTCTAATTTCTTTTCACCCAACAAAGGTTTGTCCTTTTCCTCTGGATTAAGCTGCCACCACCAAAAGGGTTTCCCCGGAACTTGGGAGCCTTGGAACGGAAGATATCCCTTTGTTTCCCCAAAATCGGGCTTATCCTTACGTACAATTGGTTCTTTTTTAGGGTCGGCAGTTACAACCACTTGCTGAAAGCTTTTATAAGTTCCATCATAGGAAAAACTGCGATCATTTCCATTAAAAATTGGAGACAAGTAAAGTAGTAAGCCGGGAACTCCAAGTGGAATTTTTGTTAAAATTTCAGGCACTAATGAAACAGCCTCACTTGGAATGAAAGTCTTGAACCTGATTTCAACATCTTCGTAATCAGTCTTATCTTCTTCACGAATCTCATCTACTACTACTTGAGAGTCGAGTATTCCATCAGCAACATTAGCAACACCAATGTCCACTTGTATAGTATCACCATCCTTACTGACGGGTAAAGTTACCTCACGAAATTCAGTTGCACCATTGGCATCAAAAGCTGCCCGGCCAAGTCCATTCATTGTGTTACCGTCTGTTTCCAAACCACCACCCTTTAAACTACGGAGCGAAACACTGTAATAATCGTTGTATTGACTTCCAAAATACCCACCGGGCACCTCACTGGTGATAAATCGATAACGCAAAGTTACATTCTCCGTTCCAGGCTTGGTTGTAAAAGTTCGTGAAATTGATTTTTCACCTTGACCAGATGTACCTAATACTAAATCTATTCCTGTACTTGAGTCTTCCTTAATATCTTGCTCAGAGTTAGTGTCAGATGTCTGACTTGTGGTACGATTCAATGAGGAAACTATTGAGGCTTGTTCTTTGGGTGTTACCTCAATATTCCGTTGGTTAGTCTCAAAGCTTGATGCGTTTAAATTGCTACTTTGGAGGCCTGGTGTTATCATCAATGCCTGCGATCGTTGCTGAACAGAACCTACAGGTTTCTCATTTTGAAGCAGACTTACTGGTGCATTTCCTATATTCCAACCGTCTTTACCCAGGCTCAAATCATTGTTATTAATTAGACTTGGTGCATCAAATCCCTTTAGTGTTAAAACCACTGCTCCAGCATTGCCAGTTGCAGCAGCGGAGGCAAAGCGACCCTCGCTACCTAGAGCATCTAAGACGATTGTCCGATTTGGGAGATTTGGGAAGCTAACTCGACCATCGCCAGAAGTCTTTGCTTCTGCTAAAACGTCCTGGTTATCACCAAGCTTTGCTTTCACAATCGTGTCACTAACTGGCTGACCATTCTTATCACGGATGGTAACATTAAGTGTTCGACTCCCAGCCCACAAAGTCGCATCTGTCAGTAGACGAAGGCTTTGGTTATCCTTGACGTAGATATCTATGTCATTACGACCCTCTGTAAGCCCAGATGGAATTGAGATAGAATTTTCTGAGATTTCAAGAGCGCTTTGTGGTATTAATTCCTGATTTTTAAAGACAAGGAAATTAACTGGATTTGTGGAAAATGAACCATCTGAAACATTGAACTTAATGCTACTGTTAACTGGGTTTACGGTTGTCTCAGATACACCAGAAAGGCTTATTTGCGCCTTACTTGAGAAGTCGCCTAATGGGAGTGCTGACAGGTTCAGCTTGTAGTTTGTATCGCCTTTAAACTGCCCAACTACAAGCAAGTAAGTACCTGAATTTAGAAGGATGTCAATTCTCTCTGGATTGCTTCCCTCCGCTTCCGAGAAAGCTATAATTTCATCTCCATCAATCATACCGTTGCTATTGCGATCTTGAAATAATACTACATCAGCATTAGCGGTCATTTCATTGAGACCTAGTTGGAAATAGGTGCTAGGAGCATTAACACTGAAGCGGTAGATGTTCGCGGGTTTAGAATTCCCTACAGAGTCGCTGAAGGTTTGGGTTTGATTGAGGATACCCAAGTCGCGCGTTCCGCTAAAGTTGTTATTGAATAGTGCATCAGCAGAGACGAACCGACCATTAAGTTGTGTAGCCGAAACGCCTGCAACTCGTCCTAAAATCCCTCCTGAAGTTTGATTCTTAATTAAAGTCGCTCCCTCAAAGGATTCCAGAGCTATCTGAGCTTCAGTTAGTCCCCCTGTTAAACCAATCCGATCCAAACCATTACCGAAATCCGTTATTAAATCAGCAGTGACAGCCGTTACCCCTACGTCTTCTCTCAGGACAAATAGATCATCGCCTGCACCTCCAGTTAAGGTATCTTGACCGAGGTTGCCAACTAAGGTATCGTTGTCATTAATTCCTGTCAGCAGGTAATTAACTTGACCTCCAATCAAAAGGTCGTTACCTGTGTCTCCAAAAAGTAAGTCATTACCTGCGTTGCCCAGGATCAAGTCATCTTCTTTTCCGCCACGAATACTATCGTCACCTTCATCCCCGAATAGGATATCAGAACCTTGATTTCCATTAACGCGGTCAGCATCTGTAGAACCTATCACAGTATCACTGCCTTCAAAAGCAAGTAATCCCCCAGAATGATTAACAAGCAAGCCGGGAGTTATCTGAAAATATCCAGGGGTGTTGTTTAAAAGATATAAAGAGCCATCAGGACTAGGGCCTACCATATTCTATCTCCTCAAAAAAACTAATTGTTGCCAAAAATACAAAAGGCCGGAGAAGGGCCGATCGCACATAATGCGATATCACCACTTCCCCAGCCCACCGCTGAGCCTCTCGTCAGTCTCGAACTAGGTTTTGTGTTTATTTAGATGATTCAAACTTTAATGCTGGCAGCGCTCTCAGCCTTGCAGCACAGATGCACTTTTGCTTTATGCACCTTAAATTGATAAGGTACACCATCTTAGTCTATTTGTCAACATCCTACAGGGATAAATAACACAACGTAATTAAACGTAAAACCCTCGCATTGTTAAATACCCGACTGCTTTAAGCAGTCGGGTATCTGAACATTCTGTTTTTGTGAGGTGACTCTCTATCTCATTACCCAAGTCACTTAGCCCGATTGTGAAATAGCTCGATCGCACCTACTTCCTCGAACTCCACTTACCAACTTCTTCATCGTCAATAAAGAACTTATAATAAGTCGAACCCTTGACAATTACCCGAATCACATTGCTCTTTTCCCTTTCACTTTCAATTGTCACCTTCCCAAACCCAGTTTCTTGCCAAGTTTCCTCCAGAATCTTCTCAACCTGGTCAAAAACTTGTTTAACAGTATGTCTTTTAACGTTGTGCGATGATGACATATTTGGTTTCACCTTCTGATTAGATTTAGATTGACTACCATCGTTCCCTACTTCACAAGCCCATATCCTTCTTCATCCTCCTCAATCAAACTCATCAATTGTCCTCCCTCAATATTAGTCTCTATATATATTTCGGAAATGACCTATCTTTTTTACGCATAATTGCAGATTTTGTAACAATCATTTACACGATCGCCCTATCTCTCACTATCTATCCCAAAAACTTAATTGAGTTTTACACCCAAAAACCGGATTTCTTACCTAGATGCTGCATTTCAGCCTTCAACTAGAACCAAAAACTCCGGTTTCTGTAATATTTACACCTAATATTCCGATCCCCCTCGCATCCCAACCCCCCCCTGCCCCCCCCCAAGGGGGGATGCGGAAAGGGGGACTTTGAAAGCGCTCTTGTCCCCCCCTTACTAAGGGGGGATGCGGAAAGGGGGACTTTGAAAGCGCTCTTGTCCCCCCCTTACTAAGGGGGGATGCGGAAAGGGGGACTTTGAAAGCGCTCTTGTCCCCCCCTTACTAAGGGGGGTTAGGGGGGATCAAATTCTATGCAGCCTCACAAAAAATTGGTATCAACTAATTACTCTGCTTCACAATTTGTCCCTCATCGCCAATACTCAAACCAGCATTAGGAAAATCGCTTTTCGTCAGACTCCGAATCAACTTCACACTCCTAAAATCATCATCCACAGACGGAATACCCTGGCCATTAAGTGCGATCGGAATAATCTTACCAGATACAAAATCACCCTGCGGATTCATCTTCACATCCAAAATCAGAGATTTACCCAATTCTCCCACAGTTGACAAAGTACGATAGCCCATAAAATTGCCCAGCGAATAAGCAATCAATTTCCCCTTATACAGTTCCATCGCCCTCGCAACATGGGGCCCGTGTCCCAAAATCAAATCCGCACCCGCATCAATCATTGTTCGCGAAAACAAAACCATATTTCCCCGGTTTTCACCAGCAAAGAATTCAGTTCTATTTCGCACATTCAAAGCCCCCGTTCCTTCCGCACCGGCATGAACAGATATCACCACAATATCAGCCTTTTCCTTAGCTTTTTTGACAACTTCCGCCCCAGCCTTTAGTTCCAATAACGAATTGTGAACTTCGCCGTAGTTGCTAAAACCGATAAAAGCAAAATTCACACCTTTGACATTTTTATAGACAATTTGGTCTCTTTTCCCAACGGCTTTCATCCCATTGCTGTCAATGTTTTTAATCGTATCCTTAAATCCCTGCTCGTTAAAATCGTAGGAATGATTGTTGGCAATATTCAAAATATTAAAACCAGCATCTTTCAAGATTTTTGCATAACTCGGAGGTGTGCGAAAGGCAAACAACATACCTCCGCCGCCTCCTTTTGAGCTGTAAGGATGATCGGTCATCGTGCTTTCAAAATTGCCAAATAGAATATCAGATCCTTTCAAATGCGGTTTAACCGACTCAAATAAAAGCTCCTTTTTTTGAGGTAATTTGTTGTAGGGAAAATTAGTACCTGGGATAATATCCCCCACTGCTTTGATGCTGACAGTTGCGGGTGCTGTGACGGTTTTTTTGGCTGCTACGGGCGGTGTTTTTGGAGTGGGGATGGCTTGGGGAGTTGGTGATGGGGAGTTTATCGATCGCACTTCCGGTACCTCCGCCTGGGGTATTTCAGTCTCAGTAGCAGCGGTGCTTGGCGATTTGTAAAGTTGAGTAGCCAGAACAATCCCAGATATCGGCACTAAAATTAGACTCAAACCAGCCATGTAAAGCCAAGGTTTTTGATGCTTACTTTTGCTGCTGACAAGCTGTTGTTCTTGCGGTGGATTCTTTGGTTTTTCTGTTGTAAGTACAGATAGTTTTGGTGCTGTTTGCTCGCTGATTTGAGGATTTTTTGGTTTTTCAGTGGTAAGTACAGATGGTTTTGGTGCTGTTTGCTCGCTGATTTGAGGAGCAGCAATTTTGACATTTTGATTTGGTTCAACCTTTTGTAAAACCGCACTAATTCGAGCAGCCCCTGTAACTGCTGGTTGGGAGTTTAATGGTTTGGTTAATTCGAGATTCTGAGTCCAAGCTGGCCATTGTTCACCATTTTGTCGCCCGTAAATTGTCAGGGAGTAAAGGTGATTTGGTTGCAGTCTCTGCAAGCCTTTGACTGCGACTCGGATGCAAGCATCTTGGGCGGGTAATTTTTCACCTTCGAGCAACAGATGCAAGGTGTTGTTTTCGCGACTGGCTTTAGCTGTGACTCCAAAGCTTTGGAGTGCTTGAGAGATCAAAAATGCGATCGCCTTAGCATCGCCTTCTTTGGCTAAATTTACAATATCTTGTTGGCTCACAAATGCCTCTACTCTCACACTAAAAATTTAGGTTAATTTTATACCAAAATTACACCATATAGCAATCCTAAATCATTTGTGAATTTCTTACTCCCTCCCCTTAATAAGGGGAGGGTTGGGGTGGGGTAAAAAACTTTACGACTCCTGCAAGGACTGCTATATCAGTAAATAAATCAGTCCTGGACGCACGGGGGGTCAAAAACCCGGTTTCTGCGTCAATATCTCTCGGATAAAGCGACGATTTTTGAAAGAAACCGGTTTTTTGCGTCCAGGAATGTAAATATTAATCGATCGCCCAAACGCTGCCATCCGGCATGATTGTCCCACTCAAACAAACATCAGTCAAGTCCACACCTTCCAGATTAGCACCTTGCAAATCTGCACCACTCAAATTAGCCTTACTCAGAATAGCACATCTTAAATCTGCATTTTTCAACTGAGCCTCGCTCAAATCCGCACGGCTTAAATTAGCGTTAATTAACTTAACATTATTTAAAAAAGCCCCCACTAACTTGGCTTTTTTCAAACTAACACCGCTCAAATTAGCACCATTCAAATCAGCAATAATCAACCGGGCATCATCTAAATTAGCATTTTGCAAATCTGCACCAATCAACTTAGAACCAACTAAATTAGCTCGCTGCAAATTTACACCAACTAAATCCGATCCCGATAAATTTACACCCTGAAAATTTCTACCTCCCGCTGCATATCTACCCACCAAATCTCCCGCATCTGTAACACTAATATTTCTCTGATGGTGCTGATTCCAAGTAAAAGTAAAACTATCGCCACTCTGCATAACTCGCCACATTTCATCATACATTGGGTATGCACCAGTTCCACTTAATTTCAGCCAACCTTTTGACCTAGTTAAGGCTACAAATAATTGGTTTCGCAAACTCAAATTACTTTCATTTTTAGCAATGGAGTCAAAACCAACCAGATAAACCATATCAGCTTCATTTCCCTTAGCACGGTGAATTCGAGATACCGTGACTCCGCCTTCGCACCAAAAGCGATCGGGCTGAGAATTGGCTTTATTTACTTTCAAGAGATTGCAACTTGGGGTACTGGGAATGTAAATATCAATTCCTTGGTTAATTAAAAAATTAGCCGTATAAGTTTCAAGTTCCATAGCTTCAAAGCCCGTACCTAAAACAATCACTAAAATTTCCCTGGATGGTCTCAAACCGTCCACTTTGAGATTGTATAAAATATCTTCAGCTATGGCAGTTAATTCTTCTTGACGAGAACGGTAGGCTTCAAACTCTAAAACCGGATTTACCCACAATTTAGGCACTAAATTCGGAGAATTATCAGCAGGGCGGTAAATAGTAATTTTTTGAGCTAATTGATATTGATTATTTTTGACTATTTCTGTATTTATTTCCGATTCTCGATCGACAACTACCTCGTAGCCGATCGCCTTCCAATCTTCCACGCGAGTAATACCAGTCAGCATTCCCCCCCGTCGCAACAAACCCATACCAATTCCGTGAGCAGCAGTTAAAATTGGACCGGGAACGCGGTAACATTTTTGCATAATCTCAGTCTTTTTGATACCGTCGCTGTACTCGCCATTTACCAAATGCCCTAACTCTTCACCAAATAATTTGCTAGCGGTGGGAATCTCTAGACATTCCAAACTTTGTGCTTCATCATAAGCCCAAATTAAACGGCGCAAATCTTGACCCCCCCCAACCCCCCCTTGTAAAGGGGGGGAGAAATTCTCGAATGTTTTTAGCTGATTAGCACCCCCTTCTCGATCGGGGTAGGTTGGGGGAATATTTACTAGGCGTAGAGCTTGATAAGCCATCCAAAAAAATGGCTGTTTTCCTTGTATATTAAAATTTGCGGCAACCATTAAGTCTTGAGATTCATCAATTAGAATAGCATCAAAAATTTGGGGTATATTAGCAGATTTTAGCAAGTGGCGACAGACATAGGCTAAAGCTTGACTTGGTTCCTGAAAATCTGTGTCACCAACAGTCAAACGTCCCACTCCCGCAGCGCGACAAATTGTACTGTAAAGTCCGGGCCTGTCTTGTCCACCCCAAGCATGGAGCGGACGCAATTTTTGATTATTATTAGCATCGTAGCCAATTTCACCATTGCTAAAACGGCGCAGCCACTTATCTAACTGGGCGACAATCTGCTCGTACAAACTGCGAGAAAAAAAGACCAAGGCAATATCCCAATCTGGGTATTTTAAGTGCATCAGAGCTGCTTTTTGGCAGAGCACAACTGTTTTGCCAGAACCAGCAATTCCGCGAATTCGCTGCGGCCCAGGGGGAATCTGTTTGCCGATGCGTTCTTGTTGCAAATCTAGTTGGGAAAACTGCTGCTGTAAATTAGCTAAAACTGCTGCACGGGTTGTATAATTTGCAAGATGGGAAGAAATTAAATTTGCTGGTAGTGCTGGTTGTTGCTGATTGAAAAAAAATCGTCTTGGTCGTGGTTTAAAAATAGGAGTTCCGCCAATTACAGCTAGCAGTAACTGCCACTGTTCCCGGTTTAATTGGCTTCCTTTAAAAACACAAGCCGTATTTTTAATAAATTCTATTAGATGGGTAGTATGGGGAATAGATAATTGAGGATTTCCCGGTGAGGAAATGACAAAATTTTGGGCGGTTCCTGGTTTTTCGATTCCACCAATTATTGTTTGTCCTGAATTTCTGTGGAGGTGGTCGTGAAAAAGGATCGGCGGATTGCTCGGAAGCTTGTTAAACTCTTTATTATGCCACTGTTGCTGAGAAATTGATGGTAAGGCAACGATCGCCCGCCCGCTGACTTTGCCCCGCAAAGCTGTTTCGCGATCGCAGTAACCAAGCATGGCGTATAGTTGATGCTCTGCTTGCTGATAGGGGTTGCCCCCAGTAGTATAAAAATGTTGGAAATCCCATCTATGACCAGATATGGCGACAATTTGGTCGATCGCGATCGCTTTGACCTCAATGATAGTTAAACCCAGTTCAAAATCAGCAATTAGAATATCAGGCTCTTTGCGAAAGTTTCCACAGGAAGAAAAAATAGGATATCGCCAATAGGCAATGCAATCGCGATCGGCAAAAGCCTCACAAACGGCATCCCAAACCTTTTTTTCTGCCGTTTCTCCGGTTTTTCCTAGTGGCTCAGTCGCAATAAATTTTCGAGATTGTGCTGCTTTACTCACAAGAGTCTCAGTATCTGTTTACGATAATTAATTCAATGACTAAACCGGCAAGGAGGCATTTGTGTCAACTAAAGACAGACTTTTAAAGTGCGATCGAAAAAACAGCAAAAGTCTTGCATTCCCAATTTTTCTTTCCTTCTGTCTGCTGCCGAAAGCCTTGTGCCTTCCTTGAGGCAATCTCAAACCATTATTTTTTCATAATCTGGGGCTATTTCTGAATTAGTTGAGCCCATAGCAGCTAGGATCGAGCTAGCTCAAGGTTGCAGCTAAAGCCTGTCATGTGGCATTGCCTCTAAAAAACCCGGTTGAGTCTTATGGCGTACTACCGATTCACTTTACTTTTATTTACCTGTATCGCCTGTCTGGGGGCAGCCTTCAGTCCCGATGGGGACGGACGTAAAAACGCCGTCAATGTGTCCTACCGCGATGCTTCTCCAGAAATTGCTGAGGCGAACTCCCCCTCGGACACTCGCCCCGACTCCAAGACTCCAAAACCATCTCCAGGAACCGATAGAAGCAAATCTCAGCCATCTAAAACCCAAAAATCTAATTCCAAAGTCCCCAAATCAATCTCGAATTTAATCGTCATTTTGTCTCGCCAGCGAGGGTTGTTAATCTTGGGTGTGGCCGCCATTGTCATCACGGCAGCGGCAGTATTTATCATGCTCAAATTAGTGGGTAGTGACGAGTCAAGTAATTCTAGGCGAAAACGGGGTAGATTCGATCGCCATAAACCAAAAAATACTCAATTCAAAACTCCCGACTCTCCCAGAAACCTCAACGAAACTAGACCAGCAGGCATTTATTTGGGAATCAAAAAAACTACACCAGTATTGCCCGATGGTTCTGATTTCTCGAAAGGCTACAATCCAGACAGTAGAGAAACGGAGGAAAAAGGAAGTGAAGGCGATCGAATGAATTCCGAGGCCTTATATGTAGAAACTAACAGCAACGGCTTATACACTGACACAGATTTGAATCTTTCCCCAAAGAGCCATCTTGCCGATTCCCTAGCCCCTCTTACCAAAGATATTTTCCTTACAGAAAATGATGAGAGAAGTCAAGTTGATATTATTGAATTATTGATTGAAGATTTGCAGCACCTCAATCCAGAGCGTCGGCGTAAGGCAATCTGGGAACTGGGGCAACATGGAGATTCCAGAGCTATTAAGCCACTGGTAGATCTGCTAGCAAATTCTGACTCTAACCAGTATAGTTTAGTCTTAGCAACTCTCTCAGAAATAGGCGTTCGCACCCTCAAGCCGATGAATAATGCTTGGTCAATTTCATTGCAAAATCACAACCCGGAAGTGCGTAAAAATGCAATTCGTGATTTGACACGCATCTATGAATTAGTAAATCAAATTACTTACTTATTGCATTATGCTACTGACGATCCCGATCCCGAAGTTCAGGAAACAGCCCGCTGGGCAATCAATCAGTTGAATTTCATTCGTCGTCATTCAGGGAAGGATAGTTAATGATTTGTTACCCTCGAAATTATTCATCTCTCTATTCTCTAATATTGCTAAATAATTGCACAAGCGCCACCCTAAAATAGAAGTATTAGCACTTTTCCCAATTATGGGCAAAATACAGGATGAGGATGATTGGCAAAAAAATTGTGCAGATTACCCCGATGCTCCGGTAGAATATTTAAGGTTTCTGACCACAACCTAAATACAAGAACAAGTCCGAGGGTGTCCATGTCCACCATTGTTGATGAGAACACCCTGGATGGAAGCTTTCGGAAAAGTCCCCTTTGAGTTAAATTAACTCTTACTCAACTACAAAAACCACAAAAAAAATAACTATGGCCACGGAACGTTTAGTGTTGTTATCTAGTAGAGAAATAGAAAAAATGCGCCAAGCAGGCCGCTTAGCAGCACAGCTTCTACTACATCTCGAACCAATGGTTAAGCCCGGTGTCAGCACTTTAGCAATTAATGACGAAGCCGAACGTTGGACTTTGGCACATGGCGCAAAAAGTGCTCCGTTAGGTTATAAAGGATTTCCTAAGTCTCTGTGCGCTAGTGTGAATCAAGTAGTATGTCATGGCATCCCCAATGCCAAACAAATTCTGAGAGAAGGTGACATTATTAATATTGATGTAACGCCTTTAGTTGATGGTTATCATGGCGATACTTCCAAAACTTTTTTTGTTGGGAAACCTTCACCAGTTGCAAAAAGGTTAGTGGAAGTAACCGAGGAATGTTTGAGAAGAGGAATTGCGGAAGTGAAACCCGGTGCTCGTACTGGCGACATCGGCGCAGCGATTCAAGAGTATGCAGAATCACAGGGCTTTTCGGTAGTCCGAAATTTTGCCGGGCACGGTGTCCATCGAGTGTTTCATACGGAACCGGAAATTCTGCACTATGGGAAACGGGGGACTGGAAAAAAGTTGAGACAAGGGATGGTTTTTACGATCGAGCCTATGATTAATGAGGGTACTTGGGAAGTTGAAATTCTCGCCGATGGTTGGACTGCTGTGACTCAAGATGGAAAGCTTTCGGCTCAATTTGAACACACTTTGGCGGTGACTGATTCTGGGGTGGAAATTCTGACGTTACTTTAGAATTGATTAATCCACAGGACTTACGCATTTTAATGGTTTGGTGAGGGTGTGAGATGCTTTGGTTCCTTCGCAAAACTCACGACTCGGAATTACCTATAGCAACCGCCAAAGCTGTTAAGGCGCTTTGGCTACTGCTATAAATCTTAAGCAAAGTGTTTATTTTCCTTAATCAAAAAAAGCGATCGGCCCTTGCTTCTCCCCCTTGTCCACACATTTGGCTACAATTAAGCTATACTGAGCTCCCCAACTCGAACAAATTTCAGTTGTCTATGTCTAACTCCTCCCTCCTCACCCCAGGTTCAACTCTCGAAAAACGCTACCGCATTATCCGCGAATTAGGCCGCGGTGGCTTCGGCCGCACTTACCTCGCCGAAGATATCAACCGCTACCACGAACCTTGCGTACTCAAAGAGTTTTCTCCGGTGATTCACAGCCCCAAAGCGGCGGAATTGTTCGATCGCGAATCGAGTATCCTTTACAACCTCCAACACCCCCAAATTCCCCGCTTTCGAGAACTTCTGCGAACCGATATCGCCGGGAATCAATGTTTATTTTTAGTCCAAGATTATATCCCTGGTCAAACCTACGAAGCAATACTGATAGCGCGTCAGCAACAAGGTAAAAATTTTAACGAAGCTGAAGTTACTCAACTGCTATTTCAGATTTTGCCAATTCTAGAATACATCCACTCGAAAAATTTAATTCACCGCGATATTTCCCCGGACAATATTATTCAACATGATGTTGACAAATTACCATTTTTAATTGATTTCGGTTCTGTCAAACAAATCGCAGCTACTGCTGTATTCCAGTTTAAAGGACAATCGGATACGGCGATCGGCAAACAGGGTTATTCGCCTATGGAACAGATGCGACAGGGTAAAGTGTCTCCGGCTAGCGATTTGTATGCTTTGGCTGTCACTGCTTTAGTCTTGCTGACAGGGAAAAAGCCTCAGAAATTGTACGATGTTAATCAAAAAACTTGGGATTGGCGATCGCACGTCAGTGTCAGTCAAAATCTCGGTACTGTATTGGATCGGATGTTAGCAGACAATGCGGGCGATCGCTATCAGTCTGCAAAAGAAGTCCGCGAAGCACTCAAAGATCCAAAATTATCTCAAACTAGCAGCATCATCTCCCAAATGGTGACAATGAACTTTGTCGGCCGCCCTTTCAAAAACAGCACTCAAACCCCTACCAGCAATCATACTCCTGTTGGGCAAAATCCTCAAGTTGTTAATATCAACATTTTCAAATTAATTCCTTGGAAAACCTTAGCGAGTTTAAGTGTGGTTTTATTACCAGGAATGCTAGCTTTTAGTGTAGTTAAGTCTGGTTTCACCTTTCCTAAGTTGCCTGATTTACCGAAATTTTCTTCGCGCCACCAACCACCCGATACATCCTTAGAGCAAGCAGAAATAATTCGTCAAGAAAAAATTGGGCAGCGACGTAAAAATCTCAATATTGATAAAGATATATTTTATCAAAAAGTTGATGAATTGTATTACAATAAATATCCCGAATTAAAAGGTCGTAGCTTGACAGATAAGCCAGAAGATGCAGAAATCAGGCAGAAATGGTGTGAAGTTGCTGAGGATTTTCTGGACAAGTTGGAGAAAGGAGGAACTTTTTGATATTTAAGATAAAATAAGAGTTATTTAACCGCAGAGGGCGCAGAGGGCGCAGAGGGAAGAGTGGAAAAGGAAAGAGAGGGAAGAGAAAGATAGCTTTATCTGCTTTAATACAAATTGGTATAGGTAACGCACTTTTAGTTTATTGCACAATGGATTCTATTCAACTTACAGGCATTCGCTGTTACGGATACACTGGCTATCTGCCGGAAGAGCAGGTTTTGGGGCAGTGGTTTGAAGTGGATGTTACTCTCTGGCTGGATTTATCGCAAGCTGGAAAAAGTGATGATATTGAACATACTCTTGATTACCGCAGTGCGATTACTCTGATCCAAAACCTAGTCAAAGAATCTAAGTTTTTGTTGATCGAACGTCTAGCAGATACCATCGCCCAAGCGCTTTTACAACTACCGTTAGTGGATAAAGTCAAGTTACAACTCTCAAAACCAGCAGCCCCTATCCCTGATTTTGGTGGCAGAATTACTCTCGAAATTACTCGAAGTCATTAGTCCTTAGTCATTAGTCATTCGTTATTAGTCATTAGTTATACCAATTTCATAAAGTAGCGCTACATATCTACCCCCCCAACCCCCCCTTATTAAGGGGGGGCTAAGAACTACATTTGTAGTAGGACTTTATGAAAATGGTATTAGTTGGCTGTTGGCTATTGGCAGTAGTCAGTTATGATTCAACCAATAACTAATGACTAATGACTGATGACTACTGACTAATTACCACTTCAGCAAATTAAATGCTTCCATGTCTACGGTATTACGGTTGCGATAAATCGCTAACACAATTGCTAAACCTACCGCAGCTTCCGCAGCAGCTACTGTCACTACAAATACGGTAAATACTTGACCTTTAATGTGCACTGGGTCGAGATAATTAGAGAAACCCATCAAATTGAGATTGACGGCATTTAGCATTAGCTCGATCGACATCAACACCCGCACTGCATTTCGGCTAGTAATCAAACCGTAAATACCTATGCAGAAAAGTGCGGCGGCTAATAACAGGAAATACTGGAGTTGCAGTTGCATAAATTTAAAGAAGAAGGAAGAAGGAAGAAGGAAGAAGGAAGAAGGAAGAAGGAAGAAGGAAGAAGAAAGAAGGAAGAAGCAAGAAGGAAGAAGGAAGAGGCAAGAAGGAAGAAGCAAGAAGGAAGAAGCAAGAAGGAAGAGGCAAGAAGGAAGAAGGAAATTAACTGGTTCCTAGGCTCTGCCTGGGAACCGATTTCTTTCTTGCTCTGCCTCGCTTCTTCAACCTTCCTTCTTAGTTTCATGAAAATTTGAGGCAGAGCCTCTGGATCTGCGTTCCCAGGCAGAGCCTGGGAACGAGTATAATGTTACTTAGTTTCTGGCGAAGCAACATCTCCAGCAGAAACTAATTCGCGTGGTCTTTCTGGCAAACTAAAAGCTGGTGTTTCAGATAGTTTATTGGAGAGCAATTCATCGGCGAAGAAATCGCGGCGGGCTAACACAATTGCTCCTACCATTGCCATCAACAAAAACACTGATGCTAACTCGAACGGTAGCAAATAGTCTGTAAAGAAGTGTTTGGCGATCGTGACGATCGAACTTTCGGCTGGTGCGCCCGTCGTGGCGACAATCGCCCAAGGAGTAGACAGCACCATTGTGCTCAACAGTGCAAACAAACCTACACAAACTACTGCTGTTGCTATTTGACGCACCCAAGCATTAGGAATATTCCGAAAATCTTCCCGCTTGTTCACCAACATAATCGCAAACAAAATCAAGACGTTAACAGCACCAACGTAAATCAATACCTGGGCTGCTGCTACAAAGTCGGCATTTAGCAACAGGTACAAACCAGCAATACTGGTAAATACCCCACACAGCAAAAAAGCTGAGTAAACGATGTTGGAGAATAGCACTACTCCTAATGCTCCTCCAATCATCATTACGGACAGTATGCCAAATGAAACAATTTGAACCCCTTCAGCTAGATTCACAATCTTTAATCCTTTGTTAATTGGGCATTAGGTATTGGGCATTGGGCATTGGGCATTGGTAATTGGTAATTGGTAATTGGTAATTGGTAATTTTTGGTTCCCCGCGAGTCATTAATTATCAGCGATTCGCCATTCCCCATTCGCCATTCCCCATTCCCTATGCCCCATTCCCATTACTTATTTTTCGATAATTTCCTCTGGACGAAGACCTGCACGCCGATCGCTGCTGGAAACTTCATGGGGGTCCATCGCACCTTTGGGCAAATAAGCAAATTCCCGCAACGGTGTCACCATCGGATCGTCTGAAACCTTGTAGGGTAGACGTCCCAAGGCCACGTTGTCATAATTCAACTCATGACGTTCGTAGGCTGCTAACTCGTACTCTTCTGTCATCGACAAACAATTAGTCGGACAATATTCCACACAATTGCCACAGAAGATACACACCCCAAAATCGATACTGTAGTGCTTGAGTTGTTTCTTCTTAGTTTCTTTGTTAAATTCCCAATCCACTACAGGTAAGTTGATCGGACATACCCGAACGCAGACTTCGCAGGCGATGCACTTGTCAAATTCAAAGTGAATTCTGCCCCGAAAACGTTCGGAAGGAATCAGTTTTTCGTAAGGATACTGCACCGTAACCGGCCGACGCCTCATGTGGTCAAAAGTAACCGATAACCCTTGACCGATATACTTAGCAGCTTGAAAAGTTTCTTTGGCGTATTCGCCTACTTGATTGAGGAATTTTAGCATCGTGTTCTCTCTCTGTACTTGAGTTTTTGGTAATTGCTAATTGATAATAGGTAAGGATAGTTAACAGCTAATTGACCTTAGCTATTAGCTGTTTACCTATTACGAATTAACCGCCAAAAGCAAAGGGAAAGGCAAGTTTCAAAGCTGCGGTCAATAGTAAATTAACTAGAGCAACGGGAAGCAAAAACTTCCATCCCAAATTGAGCAATTGGTCAATCCGAACTCGTGGCAGAGTCCAGCGGAGCAGAACTGCCAGAAACAGGAAAAAGTAGGCTTTGATCAGGGTCATTGTAATGCCCAGCAAGCCGGTAATTACCTGCAACCAAGGAGTATTTTCGCTCAATCCTAGGGCATTGGTCAGCACTCCGACGGGAATCGGACACTCCCAGCCACCGAGGTACAAAACGGCTACTAGCAGGCAAGAAAGGACGAGGTTAACGTAGGAAGCGATGTAGTATAAAGCAAATTTCATGCCTGTATACTCAGTCTGATATCCTGCTACCAATTCTTCTTCTGCTTCTGGAAGGTCAAAGGGTAAACGTTCGCATTCTGCTAGTGCTGCTACCCAGAAAATCAGGAATCCCGCAGGTTGGCGCCAGATATTCCAGCCGACGATGCCGTAGCTTGCTTGTTGATGTACGATGTCGATCGTACTCAGGCTATTGGACATCATCACCACTGCTAATACTGCCAAAGCTAGGGGTATTTCGTAGCTAAGGGATTGAGCGGCGGCTCTGAGTCCTCCGAGGAGGGCGTATTTGTTGTTAGAAGCATAGCCGGACATCAGCAAGCCGATCGGCTGAATGCTAGATAGAGCAATCCAGAGAAATATTGCTGTCCCCATATCGGCGATCAGCATATGCTCTCCGAAGGGCACGATTAAGTAGGACAGAAAAACTGGGATTACCACAATTACTGGGCCCAGGGTGAATAGCAGCGGGTCAGCTTTTGCGGGTACGATGTCTTCTTTGAATACCAACTTCATACCGTCAGCAACGGGTGCTAGCACTCCCAGGGGGCCGAGGAATTCCGGGCCAATCCGCTGTTGAGCGGCGGCCGAAATTTTCCGTTCTAGCCAGACGCTAGTGAGTACCCCGAAGACGGCACCGACAACCATGAGTACCATTGGGAGTGGTAGCCAAAGCACTTGGGCGATGTCCGCCGGTAAGCCCCAATTCATCAGGGCTTCTACAAAACTTCCTTGTAAGTCAATTCCTGGGTTCATGTTTCCAGATGAATGAGCGATCGCATATATTTTTGCACCCACCCTTAGTAGGAGTACGCTTGGAGAGTAGGTGTTTGTAAAGATTTTTAATGCTTTACCGCATATCAGTATATCGCCCGACAGGCTACAAGAACGGACGGACGGGGTGAAATTCTAGTTATTTGATCCCCCAGCTTAGCTAATGGGTTGGTAACTTATGGAAAGACCAAAGAAACCGGGTTTTTATGGGTTTCTGCAAGTTGTAACGAAGTTTTCTCCCAAAAACCGGGTTTCTGGCCACCCGTGCGTAGAGCGACATATAGCCCAAACAAAAGGGCTGAGAATTAATTCTCAGCCCTTTTAACGCTTTAAAGTAACTTTCAAATGGTTGAAACCATTGATTTTACGCTACTTTTTTTATGGAACTGGGCAGAATCGAACTGCCGTCCAAAGCGGGTATTTACCTTCCGATCGTTCACAGGTTTATCCCCTCTGATCCTTGGGGCGGGAACCATCTTTATCCTAAATGGGAGGATTTTCTAGTGATTGCTTTCCCAGCTAGCCGACTAGAAGCGTTTAGCTAGGGCATCCGTTGGGGGTTGTTATGCTACCGTTAACGGAGTTAGGCGGCATACACTCTAAACCAAGCTCAAGAAGTTTTTAGGCTACAGCTACGGCTTTGCGAGCGAAAGGAACGATATTGTTCGCATTTACTATTTTGTTTGAGCCGATATTTACGAGAGTAGACTCCCTCTCGACCTGCATCACGGAGCAGCTTTCGCCACCCTGTCGAAACCATTACAGCCCCTCGTGTTAGCTTTTCTATTATAGACCAAGTTTTTGTATTACGTCAACTCGATTTTGGATTTTGGATTTTGGATTTTCGATTGGGGATTTTAGAAACCGGGTTTTTATGGGTTTCTGGGAGTTGTGACGCATATTCTGGCAAAAACCCGGTTTCTGATTACCAGTGCGTCAGTCCGATCGCATAAAACCTAAGAAACCGGGTTTTTATGGGTTTCTGGGATTTGGATTTTGGATTTTGGATTTTCGATTGGGGATTTTAGAAACCGGGTTTTTATGGGTTTCTGGGAGTTGTGACGCATATTCTGGCAAAAACCCGGTTTCTGATTACCAGTGCGTCAGTCCGATCGCATAAAACCTAAGAAACCGGGTTTTTATGGGTTTCTGGGATTTGGATTTTGGATTTTGGATTTTCGATTGGGGATTTTAGAAACCGGGTTTTTATGGGTTTCTGGGAGTTGTGACGCATATTCTGGCAAAAACCCGGTTTCTGATTACCAGTGCGTCAGTCCGATCGCATAAAACCTAAGAAACCGGGTTTTTATGGGTTTCTGGGAGTTGTGGCGCATATTCTGGCAAAAACCCGGTTTCTGACCACCCGTGCGTAATTCCTATTAATGCAAGTTTTCGTCCCAGACGCCGATGTAAATTCGATCGCGCTCATTACGTTCGATCGTACCTTCGAGGGAACCCTTCTTAAAAGTAAACCGACTTTTCCGCCGCTGCTGCACATCTCGGAACCCTTGCATGATATCTCGATCGGCCCCGCCCAACATCCCGTTTAACGCGGTTCGCACTACCAAGTCATCCACAGACTGAGCAAAAGAACCCTCTGTTTGTACTAACTCGCCCGAATCGCGATCGTAAATGTAGCCGAGAGTAATCCGATTGGGGACCAAATCGTAAAGTGCTGTACGAGTATTGGGCCAATAGCCTTTACGTTGAGTGTCTGTTGGTTTTCCCAGTTGCTCTAAAATCTGACTTTCCGGCGTGCCCACCGCAAAACCAGGCACTCTGGGGATTTTTTGATTACTGGTTGCGGGTTGTTCTTCGCGGGGGGATGGTGTGGGGGTCGATCGATCTGTCGCTTGGTTTTCAACAGGTTTTTCCGTTGGTTTGGGTGACTCCGCTACAGGAGAAGGTTTGGGTGACTCCGCCACAGGAGAAGGTTTTGGCGTTGGAGTTTCTATCGCAGGCGCTGGAGTTTCTACCGCTGGCGCTGGAGTTTCTTTGGGTGTGGGAATTGCCGCAGGGGTTGGAGTTTTTCGCCGAGGTTTCGGAGTTGCTTCGGGTGTGGGAATTGCCGCAGGGCGATCGGGCGTACTTGTGGCTGCGGGGGGAGAAGTGCGATTTTCCTGGGCTATGGGTGCGGGTCGATCGGACTGGCGATCGAGCAAAATCCTCGCTATACCCACAAATCCTGCGAAAATCAGGGCGATCGCCACCACCCCCAAAATCCACCAAATTTTGCTTTCCCCAGCCCCAGAAGGCACGACAGCAGGCGCTGTTCTCGCTCCCGCAGGCATCATAGGCCCGTGTCCCGGCATCACTGCCAGCGTCGGCCCGGTACTCGGCGACTGGGAATTCGGCAGCAGCGACAGCCACTCATCCACAGTACCAGGGCGATTTTCAGCCTCTAAAGTCATCCCTCGCATCACCGCTTGACTGATGGCCGCACTTAGCTGAGGCTGTAAATCGCGGGGTGTAGCCATCGGCTGACTGGGGCGAAAAACTGCCGGCATCGGCACCTGTGCTGTCAGCAAAGTATAAAGCGTCGCGGCTAGAGCGTAAACATCTGTTGCGGGGGTGTATTTTCCTTGGGCGAAATACTGTTCTGGGGGTGCGTAGCCATCGGACACCATATTGGTATGATTTTGGGTGACACCGGGAGTGAACTCGCGGGCTATGCCAAAATCAATTAACACAACTTCCTGAGTATTTTGGCGCAGAATAATGTTTTGTGGTTTGATATCTCGGTGCAGCAAATTCTTTTGATGAACTGCCTTCAAAGCCGCGCCAATCTGCTGTATGTATATAATGGCGACTGCTTCTGGAAGCGGTCTATTTGGCTGCACGACATCCCCCAAGTTCTGCCCTGGAATGTAGTCCATTACCATGTAAGGCTGTCCGTCTTCGACAAAGAAATCGCTGACTCGGACTATATTGGGATGAACGCAGGAAGCTAAACGTCTGGCTTCGTCTTGAAATTTGCGATCGAACTCGGCAAAATTGGGTTGCTGTCGCAGAGATTCGTTGAGGGTTTTGATGACTACAAATTGTCCTAAATAGCGGTGAGTTGCTCTGAAGGTAATCCCAAAGCCGCCTCTTCCCAATTCTTGTTCGAGGGTGTATTTTCCACCCTGTAAGCTTTTGCCGATTAGCGCATCCATAGATCCAGGCGATCGCATACCTAATAACATGGCTGATTATGGCACGTCTTGTTGATGCCATCCCCACTTTTCTGATAAATCGGGGGTGTTGCCCATTTTACGGGTTTTCAGCAAAGTTGGCACTCGATGTTAGAAAATTAAATTATTGATTTTCTTTTTTAGAATCCTGATATATGAAGCCGAAAATAACTACCCCGATCGCATGGCAGCAAGCTGAACTGCTAATGCAGCCCGCCTTGATTCGAGTCCTCGACAATATCCGCAAACAACTAGAAGATTCTGTTTGGACAGGGACTTATCAAGAAGTACACACTCCTTTTCCTGGCTATAAACTCATTTTAGAGCGTCAAGGGGAGCAAAGGTCGATCGATATTTGGGAACTTTGTTATCGAGTCTGTTTTGTTGACTACCAACCAGCCCACTCCGAGATCCAAAGTCAGGAAGTTGAAATTGACACTTTTTTGATTGAGGAGGATACTGGCGATGTAGATTGGAATCGTCTTGATGCCAAGGCCAGCCAATTAATACAGGAAATCTTCGCTAATTTAGCTAATTAGTCCGTAGTTGTTAGTCATTAGTTTTAGTAACCGTCAACCGTCAACCACCTCTTATGCTGATTCAAGAATTGCACGATATCCAAACATCTTTCGGTGCTATCTTTGGCGAATTAACAACCACAGAAACAGTCCCCGTTAGTTTTGCTAATGATGCCGCCGCCATCACCGCCACCAAAGAAAGTGTAGCTTTGTGCGATCGCACTCACTGGGGACGCCTACAAATTTCCGATAGCGATCGCCTACGGTTTTTGCACAATCAAAGTACAAATAATATCAATAAACTCCAACCCGGTCAAGGCTGCGACACTGTGTTTGTGACTTCCACCGCCCGGACGATTGACCTCGCCACAGCTTATGCTACAGAAGATGCTTTGTTAATCTTAGTTTCTCCCAACCGTCGCCGACAATTGCTAGAATTACTCGATCGCTATATTTTCCCCATGGATCGGGTAGAATTAACAGATTTGACTGATACCACCGTGGCTTTCAGTGCGATCGGTCCTGAAAGCAGCAAATTACTAGAAAAAATGGGAGTTAGCGAACTAGAAAACTTACCTCATGCCAGTCACAAATTGATAAAATTAGCTGGGATAGAAGTTCGAGTTGCTATGGGTAGTGGGTTAGCATCTCCCGGATACACCTTAATTGCCGCAGCCACGGATGCAGCTAAATTGTGGCATGAATTAGTGGAAGCAGGGGCCGTACCCATGGGCGATCGAGTCTGGGAACAACTGCGAATCGAACAAGGCCGCCCCGCCGCAGATTTTGAGCTTACAGATGACTACAATCCCCTAGAAGCAAGACTGTTACACACCATTACCTATGACAAAGGCTGCTACATCGGTCAAGAAACAATTGCTAGATTGAACACCTACAAAGGAGTCAAACAACAACTTTGGGGCATCCAACTCAGCGGTGCTGTTGAACCGGGAACCGTAGTCACTATTGAAGAGGAAAAAGTAGGCAAAATTACCAGTGTGACAGAAACACAATCTGGCTTTTTTGGTCTGGCTTATATCCGCACCAAAGCTGGTGGTGCAGGATTGAAAGTCCAGGTAGGAGAAATTGTCGGAGAAGTAGTAAATGTGCCTTTTTTAAGTTGATAGTTCCCGGAATCAGGCATCCTGATTAGACAAATTTCAATCATTGTGTAGGGTGCGTCGCTATGAGATTTTAGATGCAATTTGCAGATTGAATAGTGGCGACGCACCAGAGGATTAACTAAAATCCTTATTTGGCAGATTTTGAGGCTTTGTTTTCAGATTCAGGAGATTGCAAAGCTTCGTCTAAAATTGCGCGGGCTGACTCTGCTTTACTCCTAGCTTCTCGATAGCGGACATTAGCTTGGGCGAAGTTTTTCAGCACCTTGAAACCGTCTTTGAGATTGGTGATTTCCTCAGCACTGACAGCCTCATCTGTAAACAAAATGTCGATCGCCGCCCGGATTTTCAGGGCTTCTTCGCGGGATTCCATGACTTTCAATTTGAGACTTGCCAAATTGCTCAAAATCTGTATTGCTTCGGTAATCGCATCCTCGGTTTCAGATGTCGCATCTTCCATATCTTTAACTTCCACAAACTGTTTTGGGCCAAATCCTTCTTGGAGCTCTGTAGGTAGCTTGTCAGAGTCGATGAGCTGCATAAGCTGATCCATAGCTTCTTCGCGAGCTTTGGCTGAATCTTTCCCTTTAACAGTTAAAATAGTTTCGGGGCTTTGAGGAAGTGTATAGCGAACCATATTTTGACAGCCTTTGTGCGAGAACAATTAATGATATTTTATCTTGATTCGATCGCCACTTGCAGCTATCACTCCTGTCAAGCGGGCAAATCGGTTTTCAAAAGTTAACAGACAGATACTCACAAGGAACTCTAACATAATGAAAGAGAAATTTATGAACTGGCTGAACATAGTTTTAGTCGCTGACGTATTTTTTGTCTTTGCTAGCTTTGCTTGGTTTGCGATCGCAGTATTAGGTAGATCGACCGGTGTGAATCTCGGTTTCGATCTGTGGTACAGTCTCTGGCAGCCTGTATTTAATCCCGCCCTAGGAATTCTCATGGGAGGCGCTATTGTTAGTGGGATTATTAACCAAGTTTCTAAGCGTCTCAATCCCAAGTAAATTGGGCTAACTTCCTTCTTCCTTCTAATTATCAACTATGGGACAACAAAAGTGCATCGGTATCCTTACCAGTGGGGGTGACTGTGCAGGTTTAAATGCAGTGATTCGAGCCGTTGTGTACCGCGCAACAGCAACTTACAATTGGAAGGTGATGGGAATTCGTCAGGCCACTAATGGCTTAATGAGTCGTCCCCCTCAAGCCATTCCTTTGGATATTGAAAAAGTAGACGATTGGCGGACGATTGGCGGTACGATGCTAGGGACGACTAATGAGGGTAATCCTTTTGCATATCCCATGTCCGATGGGACTTTGCGCGATCGCTCTGATGATATTATCGAAGGCTATCATCTACTCGGTTTAGATGCCCTAATTGGCATTGGTGGCGATGGTAGTCTAGCTATTCTCAGGAAGATTGCTCAACAAGGCAAGTTGAACTTAGTTGCTATTCCTAAAACTATTGATAATGATGTCGGTATTACCGAGCGTTCCATCGGGTTTGATACTGCTGTTAATATTGCCACTGAAGCACTAGACCGCTTGCATTTTACCGCAGCAAGTCACAGTCGCGTCATGATTATTGAAGTCATGGGACGCGATGCGGGACATATTGCGATTAGTGCGGGCATTGCTGGGGGCGCTGATATCATTTTGATTCCCGAAATTCCTTACACAATTGCTAAAATTTGTGCCAAAATTCAAGAACGTCAAGCACAGGGAAAAAACTACTGTTTAATTGTAGTAGCTGAGGCAGTTCGCACTGAAGCAGGCGAATTAGTGATGCACACAAATCGATTAGGTCAAAGTCGGTTAGGCGGTATCGGTCAGTATTTAGCAGATAAAATTTCTGACTGTAGTGGCGCAGAAACTCGCGTTACTGTTTTGGGACACATTCAACGAGGAGGAACGCCTTCACCCCTAGAAAGATTAATTGCTTCGGCTTTTGGAGTAGCAGCAGTTGATTTAATTGCTGAAGAAAAATACGATTCCATGGTATCTTGGCAAAAACGGGAAGTTGTTAGTGTTCCCTTGGAAGATGCGATCGCCAAATACAGAGCAGTAGAGTTCGATGGTACTCTGGTGAAAACAGCCCGTGGTTTGGAAATTTGCCTCGGAGACTAGAAAAGCAGTCATCGGAATTTTCCAAGATTAAGGAGTGAGCAGCCAGACTTGTTTAATTGATCTGGTTGCTCGCTCTTTTTCAAAATGTCTTGAGGTACGATGGAATCTAGGGGGAATGCCAAGCCCGGTAAAGTTAAGCTTGGCGGGAATACCCACAGGAAGGGAAAAATGACACTTAACTTGCGGCGACCGGTTTTAATTGGCGGAATCGGACTCTCAGCAGCACTCTGGCTGTTAGAAAGTCTACAGCACTCGGTTTCAGAAATGGGCGAAACGGCACTCATCGGCTTGGTGGCCGCTAGCGCCGGATATTGGTGGTGGCAGCGACAATCGCCTACACTAGAATTTCCACTCCCCCAAGCCCTGGCCAACAGGGAAGCAGCCTTAAAGGCGATCGGGGCGGCAGAAAGCTCGATTAATTTGCTGGCTTCTGAAGCTCAAATATCCGAATCTCCAGCTATGCTTAAAGCACAGCTCGATCGACTCACAGCCGAATTAGACAGACCAGATTTGAGAATTAGTGTCACTGGCGGCAAAGCAGTAGGCAAAAGTACCTTAATTCAAGTTTTGAATTCTCACTGGACATCCCAACAGCCACAAAAGCTGACTTTTCAAGAAACAACACCGCTATTTAGTAACACCAATACCGATGCTAAAATCAGCGATGATTTAGTGCTGTTTGTGACAGCAGGCGACATTACGGATTCGGAATTTCAAGTATTATCTCAGCTAGTTTTCGCCGGTCAACGTTTCTTGCTAGTTTGGAACAAGCAAGACCAATTTTTGCCAGCACAGCAGTCCCAAATTTTGCATTCTTTGCAGGAAAAAATGGACGGCCTACTGCCCAAAGAAGATATAATTGCGATCGCAGCGAACCCTAATTCCCTGAAAGTGCGGCAGCATCAAGCTGATGGTACAATCAGCGAACGGATGGAAAATCCCGGAACTCAAATTCAGCCTTTGACGGCAAAACTGACGGAACTCTTAACCGCAGAAAGACAACAATTGGTGTGGGCTAATACAGTGCGGGGCGCTGGAAGTGTTAAACAGGAAGCAAAAACTTTATTAAATGCAGTCAGGCGCGATCGGGCAATGCCCATCATCGAGCAATATCAATATATCGCAGCCGCCGCCGTTTTTGCTAATCCCGTTGCAGCCCTAGACTTGTTAGCAACCACTGCCATCAGTACCCAACTTGTAATCGATCTCGGCACTATTTATCAGCAAAAGTTTTCCCTAGACCAAGCTAAGACAGTAGCGGCAACTTTGGCCGCCCAAATGTTGAAATTGGGATTAGTTGAATTGTCTACTCAAACTATTGCGGGATTGCTCAAAAGCAATGCTGTAACTTTTGTCGCTGGAGGCGCAGTCCAGGGAATTAGTGCAGCCTATTTTACCCGCATAGCTGGACTAAGTTTAGTGGAATTTTTCCAAAGTCGAGACATGGAAACTTCTGTAAATAGCAGTTTCAATATAGACCAGTTGACTAAAACTTTGCAAGCGGTATTTCAACAAAATCAGCAAGTTTCGTTCTTGCAATCTTTCATCAACCAAATGGCGAGTCGTCTGGCACCGCCAACATCTCAGCCCGAAGCAGTTAATTCAGCTCTCAATTAAGTACAATATTATACCATTTTCATAAAGTCCTACTACAGATACAGATGTAGTTCTTAGCCCCCCCTTACCAAGGGGGGGTTGGGGGGGTAGATATGTAGCGCTACTTGATGAAATTGGTATTAGTCATATTTTGTACTGTTATTAGGAACAGGCTTTGCGGCTTGTTCCACACAAAAAAATTGTCCTTGTGGAACGTGCAACAGAGGTTATATCGTTGACTATTGTATGCTGATTATTTAACCACAGAGGGCGCAGAGAACACAGAGAGATATCTGAGACAATTGAATAATTCTGATGCAGATGGGAATTGATATATTTTTTATAGAGATTATATCGTTGACTGTTGTATTGTGATTATTTAACCACAGAGGGCGCAGAGAACACAGAGAGATATCTGAGACAAATGAGTAATTCTGATGCAGAATAAATTTAAAGTTTAGCAAATTATGAAAATTTGTACTAGAATGGATCGGAATATCTCTAGTTAGATACTCTATTATACTTGCTTAAAAAAGCCGATCGCCAATGGCTGATAAATCCCTTCAAGACCATCGCTTATCCCTTGCCCGCGCCAGTTTGCGCCAATCCCTGGCGCGCTACTCTAACTTGCGCCCCAGCAAAAACAACTCCAATACAGAATTGGCAGCTACGCTACAAAATCAGTTAGATATCTTAAATTCTACCTCAGAAAAACTTAACCAAAATATCATTCGCATTGCTACCTTTGGTTTAGTCAGCCGTGGCAAGTCAGCCGTCTTAAACGCGCTTTTAGGTAAAAAAATTCTGCAAACAGGCCCTCTTAACGGTGTGACTCAGTGGCCGCGTTCCGTGGCTTGGACAATTCCGGCTATTTCTGGCACAAAAGACCCAGAAAAAGTGCAAATAGAATTAATTGATACTCCAGGAATTGATGAAGTTGGTGGCGAAGTGCGGGGCGATATGGCGAAACAAGTCTCTCGCCAAGCTGACTTAATTTTGTTTGTTGTCGCTGGCGATATCACTCGCACTGAATATCAAGCACTGTGCGAATTACAAACAGCTCAAAAACCGCTAATTTTAGTTTTTAATAAAATAGACCTCTATCCAGAATTAGATAGGCAAACTATTTATAAAAGTTTGCAAAATCTCGGAAATAATAGCGAAAATTTAGCCACCGATGAAGTGAAAGATAAATCTGATAGCGAAAATTTATCCTCCAACAATCCCTCGCCTAAATCTACTACAAATAATCACCCCAAATCCTTAGAAATAGTCATGGTAGCGGCGGAACCGGCACCGATGCAGGTGCGGATTGAATGGCCTGATGGGAGCATAACCCACGAGTGGGAGTCGCCGCCGCCGCAGATAGATGAGCTCAAACAGACAATTTTCACGATTCTTAACCGAGAAGGTCGATCGCTCCTCGCTCTCAATGCTTTAATGGAAGCTAGAGATGCAGAGGCAAATATTGCCCATCAAATTCTCAAATTGCGACATACCGAAGCCGAGGATTTAATCTGGCAATTTGCGAAATATAAAGCTTTGGCTGTGGGCTTAAATCCGATTGCTTTCCTCGATGTCATGGGAGCAACTGTCGCTGATTTAGCCTTAATTCGCTCTTTATCCAGACTTTACGGTTTACCCATGACTGGCTATGAAGCGGGGAAACTTTGGCAAACTATTTTTTCGAGTGCCGGTGGCGTACTTTTGGGAGAATTAGGTAGTAGTTTTTTGTTGGGATTCGGGAAAAGCGCGGCGATTGCTGCTCCCCAAATTGGCTTTTCTACTTTTGCAGGAGTTGCGGTAACTCAAGCTAGTTTAGCAGCTTACGGAACCTATGCTGTGGGTCGCGCCGCCCAAGTTTATTTAGAAAAAGGCTGCACTTGGGGCCCCTTGGGACAAGATACGGTAATTCAAGAAATTCTTGGTACCATAGAACGTGATACAATTGTCGATCGCCTACAACAAGAGTTAAAAATTGGTAAGTAAAAATTAACCTTTTACCTTCTAGCAATCACCACGCCTTGCCTAAAGTGGGCAATCGTGGCAATTACTGCGATCGCAAAATAAAATAGTCTAATCAGCCAAAAACAAATCAACATCGACCAAGAAACAATAGTGGGCGCAGCACCTGTTAACTGCACAAATCGGGAGTTAACTTTTTTTTCAAAGCTATCGAGGTCTTTCATCTGTGATTGAGTCGTAGGAATCACTGGAAACTGACCTGTATATAAATAATAACCCAAAAAGCCGGGAACTCCTATCTGTTTTTTCAAAAATAAGTTAGTGATTTTGGTAGTTTCATCCGGCGATAAATTCTCCGATTCTTCAACTTTATCTAACCAAGAATTGTAGCGAATTATCGGCGTACTCATGAAAATAAAAGGAACTATCAAAATTAACAAAATAGCACTAACTTGGCGACAATATTCAGGTTTTAAAAGTCTGGTAGCCAAACCAAACCCCATGCCGATGAAAGCAAATACTAAGATATTTAATAGTTCAATAACTTCGATGCCTCTCAACAAATCGCCGATAATAAAAATAGTATATAAAATTTTATCTGCCAACATCAGAGCGACAAATTTAATCAGCACTGAAATCCCCACAATCATCGCTGCACTAGCTATATAGCCGATAGCACCTAACAGGTACAAAAAAAGCGAACCAACTTGTTTGAATGACTGCATGAAATTATTAGTTAAGTGAAAGGTTAAAAAACCGATTTATCAGTGAACTCAATTCTTTTTATTCCTCCCATCTAAAGTCGAAGGATCGCAGGAGGCAGAGGTCAACGAGTGCCACATCAGAAGGTTGCTAAATCTCAAATCTCAAACCTCAAATCGATCGATCAGTTCCCCTTTAGCCCCCTTTGTCACTTCTGCGATCCTTTCTTTCATCACACTATCTTCCACAGCATTTTGCTCCGACTGCTGTTGACGATCGCTCCCCAACCATAAAAGATACTCGATATTGCCAGCCGGGCCAAGTAACGGCGACCAAGTTAAGCCCCGTTGTTCCCATCCTAAAGCAGTGGCTGCTTTCCACACTTGGAAAATCGCATCGGCTTGGGTAGCAGAGTCTCGCACTACGCCTTTTTTTCCTACTCTCTCGCGCCCAACTTCAAACTGTGGCTTTACCAGCAACACGGCTTCTCGCGGTGGTGCTAACAACTCCCACAGCGCTGGTAAAACTTTATCCAGGGAAATAAACGACACATCTACTACCGCCAAATCTGCTCGCTGAGAGTCGCCATAGAGTTCTGTAGCCGTCATGTAGCGCAAATTGGTGCGTTCTTTCAAAATTACCCTCGGATCGTTCCGCAAGCCCCAATCTGCTTGACCGTAACCCACATCTATCCCATAGACTTTGGCTGCGCCTGCTTGCAGCAAACAGTCGGTAAAACCCCCTGTGGAAATGCCGCCGTCGAGACAAATTCTATCTGTAACGGGAATCGCAAAAACTTCTAATGCTTTAGCTAATTTGTCGCCTCCTCTAGAAACGTAGCGCGATCGCTCTTTAATTTGAATTTTGGCTGTAATATCAACCTCTGTGCCCGGTTTGTCAACTACCTGCTGGTTGACTGCAACTTTTCCCGTCCGAATCAAAGCTTGAGCTTGTTGTCGGGAAGTACACAAATTTAGGTTGACCAATAAAGTGTCTAGTCGTTGTTTAGCCAAGGTTTTTAATGTTTAAAGATCGGGTTAACAATAGTTTATTAGACATCTCCCAAACAACTGGTCAACAGCACGCAGCATCAGAACTAAACCAAAACAAGACTGATGGGTGTTTCCCCTCACCCCTGTTTTGGTGACTTCTATCACGAGATGCGTGTACTTTTATCACAGAGATACCTTTGTGCGATCGCACTGAAACCTTGGTGACTAAAAGATGATGTAACCATAGGTCAAACCGTTACAAATCAAATGCTTTTGTCAACCAATGCCCTATTTTGGACTGATTAGACCTGCATCGCTCAACCATGAAAAACTTTAACTTCCCTATCAAAAATATGGACAATTGTCAAGAGAATCCTCTGGCATTTGTCAGCGGTAAGATAGTTCATATTCTCTACCCTAATGGGGATGTAGAAGCAACAACAGTCGAACAGGTCGATCGTCGCCAAACAAAAATTCCCCTGGACAAATGTCTCGTCTGGGGACGTATCGGCGATTTTTAGTCCTTGAACAACGCTCGCAGCCTTTAATACTGTGATGCGATCGACCCAATTTACACAAACCCACCACCACAAGTTCCTTTTTTTTGAAAAAAGACTGGCAAAAAATTACCAGTCTCTTTGCAATATTAAGGGATTAAATTTAGATACATCAAACTGCTAGTTATCAAGTCAAAATTGACAAAATTTAACAATCGACATTGGAGAGTGGCGAAGCGCCACTACCAATTACCAATCACTAGCAAACTGAGTTAGATATCCTGTTCGCTCAATTCGCGAATCATGTAATCAAAAGGCTGTTCCAGAAAAGGCCCCACAGCCAAACCAGCAGCTTGAACTTGAGCCTTAACCATTTCCTTCATAATCCCGATCCCCATCACCGTCGGGCCAATGGGTACACTCAGTGAATTGTAAGTTTCCCGTAGCCCTTGCAGAACCCGCTCATCAAGCACGTCTGTACTTCCAGCCACTAGAGCGTAAGTAGCATAGCGCAAGTAGTAGTCCATATCCCGCAGACAAGCCGCATAGCGACGAGTCGTGTAAGCATTTCCACCCGGACGGATCAGTTCCGGTTGTTGAGCGAATAATTCAATACCAGCTTGCTTGACAATTGCCGCTGCATTACTGTTAATTGCTGCTGCTGCTTGTACTCGTGCTGTACCCGTTGCAAAATAAGATTTCAACCGATCGATACCATCTCGGTCTAAATACCTACCAGCAACATCATAATTTTCAATCAGACTCGTCACTGCATCGCGCATAAGTTTCTCTCCCAAAAATCTTTATCAATACTTTGCTATCTGAGACAGACCGCCTATTGTAGACTACTACAAATCGGCCTTTGATTAAGATTTGAGATAGGATTTTCATGGACGGTAGTAAATCCCCGACCGAACCACCAAAATTTTGTCGCATATCTTGTATCTTCAGCCGAAAATGGACAACAGAAGACCAGGAAACTGTGTGGCAACCCGATCGCTTTTGAGAAAAATGTATTGAAAGATACACAAAAACCAGTAATGAATGCCTATTATCGGCCACATAGTCTGAAATCTGCCGTTAGCGAAGCACTCGTTGCAGGATCGCCCAGACCAAACCAATATCAGGAGTAAGCCATGTTCCAGACACCCCAAGAAGCCTTAAACTACATAAAAGAAAATAAAATCCAAATCATCGACCTCAAATTCATCGATATGCCGGGGATCTGGCAACACCTATCCCTGTTCCACGACCAAATCGACGAAACAGCCTTCACAGACGGTGTACCCTTCGACGGTTCCAGCATTCGGGGCTGGAAAGCCATCAACGAATCAGACATGACAATGGTCATCGATCCTACCACCGCTTGGATCGACCCGTTCATGGCAGAACCCACCATCAGCTTCATTTGCAGCATCAAAGAACCGCGCACAGGCGAACCCTACAGCCGCTGTCCCCGCACCATAGCCCAAAAAGCCGTAGACTACTTAGTTACCACCGGTCTCGGCGATACCGCATTCTTTGGCCCGGAAGCAGAATTCTTCATTTTTGACGACGTTCGCTTCGACCAAACCCAAAACAGTGGCTATTACTATGTAGACTCTGTAGAAGGACGTTGGAATTCCGGCAAAGAAGAACCGGGCGGCAACCTCGGCTACAAACCACGTTACAAAGAAGGTTATTTCCCAGTAGCACCAACCGATACCTCTCAAGACATGAGGACGGAAATGCTGCTGACAATGGCAAAATGTGGCGTACCCATTGAAAAGCACCACCACGAAGTCGCCACCGGTGGCCAGTGCGAACTCGGCTTCCGCTTCGACACTTTAGTCAAAGCCGCAGACTATTTGTTAACTTACAAATACGTCATCAAAAACGTCGGCAGAAAATACGGCAAAACCATCACCTTCATGCCCAAACCATTGTTTAACGACAACGGTTCCGGGATGCACGTTCACCAGTCAATTTGGAAAGACGGTCAACCGTTATTTGCTGGCGACCAATATGCTGGTTTCAGTCAAATGGGACTGCATTACATCGGCGGTATTCTCAAGCACGCCCCGGCACTTTTGGCAATCACAAATCCCACAACTAATTCCTACAAACGGTTAGTTCCCGGTTTTGAAGCCCCTGTAAACTTAGCTTATTCTCAAGGAAATCGATCGGCCTCAGTACGGATTCCCTTGTCGGGAACTAACCCCAAAGCTAAGCGCTTAGAATTCCGCTGTCCCGATGCCACTTCCAATCCCTATTTAGCCTTTGCAGCCATGCTGTGCGCGGGTTTAGACGGCATCAAGAATCAAATCGATCCGGGTGAACCTTTGGATGTGGATATCTACGATTTATCCCCGGAAGAATTGAGCAAAATTCCTTCGACTCCCGGTTCCTTGGAAGGTGCTCTGGAAGCTTTGGAAAAAGACCATGCTTTCTTGACTGATACTGGGGTATTTAGCGAAGATTTCATCAAAACTTGGATTTCTTACAAACTCGATAATGAAGTCAACCCCATGCGGTTACGTCCTCACCCTTACGAGTTTGCTTTGTACTACGACTGTTAGATAGTTCGTCTGTCTTGGACGGACTACTAACCTAAAAAACCCGGTTTGTGGCACTCGCCCTCAAAGTCAAAAGAGGTAAGGACCTTCATAAACCGGGTTTTTTGCGTAAGTCCTATGAAAGTAAAGTCTAAAATTGCCCGATTAACAAATAACAAATAACAAATAACCAATAACAAATAACCAATAACTATAAGAGTTAAAGTTACTTACCAAAAAACTTCTACCCTGGGAGTGAATTAGGAATCCCAAAAACTGCGTTACAATCCTAAAGGTATCTTTACAAAAAAACATAAAACAATGACCGTAGCTTATCCCCGGAAGCTTCGCAATGGCATGGGAGCCCGTGAAGTTTTAGCTCAAGTGGTGCGCGATCGCGAAATTCACCTGATCGCTCTCAACCGCTACCGCTTTAGCGAACAGCGCAGTTGCAAAGACCTCACCGACTTGATCGAACAGCTAGACGGGGAACCAGCCGAACTCGTGCGCGATCTGTCGCGGCACATTTCCGATGAAGCGCGACACGCCATGTGGCTGACTGACTTGCTGGTAGACTTGCGCCAAAATGTGGGCAAGCCGCCGGGAGTATCCTACATCGACGAGTTTGAAAGACTGTTCGACAGCGAACAGAAAGACCCCACCAAGAACCGCGAAGATTTTGTAATTTCTTCCCTAGCGGCGATTAATGTCACCGAAAAGCGGGGCTGCGAATACTTCGGAGCGCACATCCACGCCCTGAAAAATGCTCCTCAAACTGACGAAAACGTCAAAATCCGCGAAACTATCGAAAAGATTTTTCCCGAAGAAGCAGGTCACGTCCGCTGGGGAAATCGGTGGTTGGGAAACATAGCGGCCAAAAGCCCAGCCCACGCCCAGAAGGTGGAACAGGCGAAGCGCAAGTATGCGGCGATCGAACAAGCTGCATTTGCGTCGGGAATGGATATCATGCTGGGGGCAGAACTGCGCCGTGTCACTCGCTTGGTGGATATTGCTAACACGATGCCTATGTGGGAACGGCCCCAATACTTGATGGAACGGTTGGCTGGAACTTTGCTGGCCCCGGATTTGCAGATGACTAGGGTTGATGTGGCTCAGCGGGCATGGAACCGTGACCCCCAGGCTTTTGTGGAGAAGTTTGTGCCGATGTTTCTCAATGGGTTGAATAACTCCCAGAAGAAGCCGGCGGCGACAAAGCCTAGATGACCGGGCGGTTGAAACCGCGGCTATACAAACGAAGTCTGCCTCCGCAGACTAAGAAATTAGGAGACGGCAGTGCCGTTTCCCTACCCCAAAATAATCAGGTAGGGAAACGGCACTGTCTACTTTGGAATCTCATTTTGCGATCGTTGATAATCAAGTTGCGGTAATTTCGACTCGGGCGATCGCGGAAATCTCGACTGGGGAAATTTCTCGCGCTATTACGATTGTCGCGACGATCGCTGATGATAATGACGATCTCTTGCAAGCTGAATTTGGACTGTAGTCATTAGTCATTAGTCATTAGTCATTAGTCATTAGTTAGTTGTTGGTTGTTATTTGTTGGCGATCGTAACCAATAACTAATAACTAATAACTAATTCAATATGCAGGCCCGGCGAGCCAAGAAATAGTTATTCCTAGCCCTAAACCGACAAACACTTGAAAAGGAGTGTGTCCTAGCAACTCCTTGAGACGAGCCTCATTCAAGTTGTGGTGTTCTTCAAAAAATTCATCAATAATTTGGTTGAGGATGCGAGCTTGTTTGCCGGCGGCTTGGCGGACTCCAGCAGCATCGTACATGACAATTATCGCAAAAATCGCCGCGATCGCAAACTCTGGACTCTCCCAGCCCAAGGTTTGTCCCACCCCAGCAGCCAAAGCACCTACAAAAGACGAATGAGAGCTAGGCATTCCTCCGGTTGTTACTAAATACTGAAGATTAAACTTCCGATTTTTGATTAATTCGATCGGCAATTTCAATACTTGAGCAGCCAGACAAGCGATTAAAGAAACCACGAGTACATGATTGTTTAAGATGCCGCTGCAAATTTCCTGCATAGTGTTTGGCATTTCTAGTTACTGCGACTGGTAATATAGTCTGCGATCGCCAACAGCGGTTGGGCTTTATTCCCAAACACTGCTAATTGAGCCTGAGCATCAGCAACAAGTTGTTTAGCTTGACGCTTTGACTCCTCGATTCCCCATAAACTAGGATAGGTGACTTTTCCAGCTTGAACATCTTTGCCAGCGGTTTTACCGAGTTCTTCGGCAGTAGCAGTAATATCCAGAATGTCATCAATAATCTGGAAAGCTAGCCCAATATTTTTAGCAAAACGGGAAAGCCGTTGCAAATCCGCAGCCGACGCCCCACCCAGAATTGCCCCGCAAACTACGCAGGATTCTAACAGCGCGCCGGTTTTGTGAGCGTGAATGTAGGTCAAAGTTTCTATAGAAACATCTTTCAATCCTTCCGACTCCAGGTCAAGCACCTGACCGCCTACGAGTCCAGGAGCGCCAGATGCCCGCGCTAAATGGGCGATCGTCTGCAATACCAGATGGGGGGGTACGTTCTCAGTTTTAGTGGCGATAAATTCAAAGGCATAGCTCAACAAACCATCGCCAGCCAAAATTGCGATATCTTCGCCATAGACTTTGTGGTTAGTCAGTTTGCCACGCCGATAGTCGTCATTGTCCATTGCCGGCAAATCGTCGTGGATCAGCGACATGGTGTGAATCATTTCCACAGCGCAAGCTGTGGGCATTGCCATTTGGGTAGTGCCACCGGCGATTTCGCACCCTGCCAGACACAGGATGGGACGTAGCCTTTTGCCACCTGCTAGGAGCGAGTAGCGCATGGCTTCGTAAATTTTCTCTGGGTAGATGACCGGTAGCGCACTGTCGAGAGCTACCTCGATCGCCTTTTTCTGTTCGACTAGGTAAGTAGATAAGTCGAAAGCGGATTCCGGTTGAGACGAATCCATTTCTGTTGCTGCAAATACCATCCCTTGCTCTCTTGTACTGAATGTGACGAAAGGATACTGTGAGTTGTTTTGGTCGATCGCGCCGATTTCTGACGGTGGCGATCGATCGCAATCTGAGACTCAATTTAATCATTCTATGGGTGTTGTGGCACAGAAATTTATTAGTGTCGATGTCAAGGATTGAGTTTTGCTTGAGGGTTGGGATATGAAGTTGTTGACACCGGAGGAGATTCGGGCCAGAATCTGCTTTTCTGAGCAGTCAGGAGATTGGCGATCGCCTCGCTCTGCTTCAGCAAAGTATTTTGTTAAATTTTATTTAGTCGATCGCTACCGTGGATAGGAACCAGCCTACTGTACAATCACAAACAAACCACATGGGACATGGCTAGGGCGACGAGAACGATCGCCAACCGCCACAGCTCGGCCGTTTGTCAGCAAAAAATAGCAAGAATACTCAGTAGAAGCTTACGGTAGATCATGCAACCCTTTAAACTGCCAGAATTTTATATGCCTTGGCCGGCGCGGCTGAACCCAAACCTGGAAGCCGCGCGAGTTCATTCCAAAGCATGGGCCTACGAGATGGGGATACTTGGCTCAAAAGAAGAAGCCCAAGGCCAGCCTATTTGGGACGAACGCAAATTCGATGCCCATGACTACGCCTTGCTGTGCTCCTATACCCATCCAGACGCACCAGCAACGGAACTAGACTTAGTAACCGACTGGTATGTGTGGGTATTCTTTTTTGACGACCACTTTCTGGAAATCTACAAGCGTAGCCAAGACATGGTTGGGGCGAAGGAGTACCTCGATCGACTACCCGCATTTATGCCGATCTATCCTAACGACACCCCTCCCGTTCCCACCAACCCAGTAGAGCGGGGCTTGGCAAACCTGTGGTCTCGCACCGCCTATACTAAGTCTGTGGAATGGCGGCGACGGTTCTTCGAGAGTACCAAAAACCTCTTGGATGAGTCGATGTGGGAACTTGCCAATATCAACCAAAATCGAATTGCCAACCCCATCGAATACATTGAGATGCGGCGTAAAGTTGGGGGCGCACCCTGGTCTGCGGATCTGGTGGAACACGCCGCGTTTGTAGAAGTTCCGGCTAGAATTGCCGCAACTCGGCCCATGCAAGTCTTGAAAGACACATTTGCCGATGGAGTACATCTACGCAACGACCTATTCTCCTATCAAAGAGAAGTGGAAGATGAAGGGGAGAACTCCAACTGTGTATTGGTCTTAGAACGCTTCCTCAATGTGAGTACCCAAGAGGCGGCTAACCTCACCAATGAACTGCTGAACTCACGGTTATATCAGTTTGACAATACTGCTGTCACCGAGTTACCTTCCCTGTTTGAGGAGTACGGAGTAGATCCAGTAGAGCGTGCCCATGTTCTCCTTTATATCAAAGGACTTCAGGACTGGCAGTCGGGCGGTCACGAGTGGCATATGCGATCGAGCCGCTATATGAACAAACAGGAAGCGGATAATTCTGCGACACCAACGATTCTGGGTGGGCCTACTGGACTAGGCACATCGGCGGCGCGGCTTGAGTCGTTATACGCCAACTTGGGTTTAGGAAGGTTCAAGAGCTTTACTCACGTTCCCTACCAGGCTGTAGGGCCAGTGAAATTGCCCAATTTTTATATGCCCTTCTCTACTACTTTGAATCCCAATCTGGATGCCGCGCGGAATCATTCTAAGGAATGGGCGCGCCGGATGGGGATGCTGGACTCACTACCGGGCATTCCTGATGCCTTCATCTGGAATGACCACAAGTTTGATGTTGCTGATGTAGCCCTCTGCGGTGCGTGGATACATCCAAAGGGGTCTGAGTATGAGCTAAATTTAACAGCTTGCTGGCTGGTTTGGGGAACCTATGCCGATGATTACTTCCCAGCACTCTACGGGAATAACCGTGACTTAGCTGGGGCGAAAGTGTTCAACGCCCGACTGTCGGCGTTTATGCCTCTCGACGACTCCACCCCCCCAGCCGTACCGACTAATCCAGTAGAAAGGGGTTTGGCAGATATTTGGTCTCGAACTGCTGGCCCGATGTCTGCTAATGCGCGGACTGAGTTCCGCCGCGCGATTCAGGATATGACTGACAGTTGGGTGTGGGAACTGGCTAATCAAACTCAAAATCGGATTCCAGACCCGATCGATTATATTGAAATGCGCCGTAAGACGTTTGGTTCGGATTTGACAATGAGCTTGTCTCGACTAGCCCAGGGCGGCGAGATACCAATGGAGATTTATTACAGCCGGCCAATGCGATCGCTGGAAAATTCCGCCGCCGACTTTGCCTGTTTCACTAATGATATCTTCTCCTACCAGAAAGAAATCGAATTTGAAGGGGAAATCCATAACATCGTACTGGTTGTGCAGAATTTCCTCAACTGCGATATAACCCAAGCTGTGGAGATTGTGAACAATCTGATGACCGCGCGGGCGCAACAGTTTCAACACATTGTCGCCACCGAACTGCCAGCCCTTTTTGAGGATTTCAACCTGGATGAAAGCACTCGCGAGAAACTGCTTGCATATGTCAAAAAACTGGAACAATGGATGTGTGGCGTACTCAAGTGGCATAGGAAAGTAGACCGCTATAAGGAATTTGAATTGCGGAATAGTGCTTCGCCAGTAGTGCGACTGCTCAACGGTCCCACAGGGTTTGGCACTTCGGCAGCACATATCAGATCGTTGGTCGGTGCAACCAATCTTTTTGCCAATGATCGATAAATTTGAATCAAATTGTATCGTTTTGTCAAGGATATATTGAAAATGTATATCTTTGTAACAAAATAATCTCATCGTATCTTCTTACAAGACAATCAGTCTTGTTAACTTCGATTTTTCTCGATCGCCATTCGGTCAAGTAAAACCAAGTTGTTTTTTGAGTAACTAGAAAGTGAAGAATTAAGTTATGACCTATTCTAATGATTCGGGTTCAGATGTTGAGAATCAACAGCCTCAGTTGAGTTTAAGTACAGCAGCAGCCCGTAATTTGGCGACGACCACCAAATCTGCACCGCAGATGCAGGAAATTACCTCGCGGTGGTTGTTGAAACTGTTACCTTGGGTGCAAACAAAAGGTGGTGTATATCGAGTTAACCGTCGATTAAGTTATACCGTAGGTGATGGAAGAGTCTCTTTTACTAACACCGGATCGACCGTACAAGTAATTCCCCAAGAACTTACTGAGTTGCCCTTGCTGAGAGGGTTTGAGGACACAGAAGTTTTAACTGCGTTGGCGAACCAGTTTGTGCAGGAAGAGTACGCGGCCGGGGACACGATCGTTGAAATAGGTCAAGCAGCCGATCGAGTATTGTTGATCGCCCGTGGTAAAGTTAACAAGATTGGTCTTGGCAAGTATGACGAACAGGTTGTTTTAGATGTACTCGCTGATGGCGATCATTTCGGCGATGAAGCTTTAGTAGAGTCTCAGGACACCTGGCAGTATACCCTCAAAGCTGTCACCAGATGTATCGTATTAGCATTACCTCAACAGGCGTTTGAGCAACTCGTTAACCAGTCCGAAGCTTTACAAAGTCAGGTCGATCAGTTCCGAACCCTCCTCAGCCAGCCACAAACTACTGAAGGTGAAGCTGCTATTAATGTATCTGCGGGTCATCGCGGCGAGACTGAGTTGCCTGGTACTTTCGTTGATTACGAGCTCTCACCCCGCCAATATGATTTGAGCATCGCCCAAACCGTGTTGCGGATCAGTACCAGGGTAGCCGATCTGTACAATGAACCAATGAATCAGACCGAGCAACAATTGCGTCTGACTGTTGAGGCATTACGGGAACGTCAAGAACACGAAATGATCAACAACCCAGAATTTGGGTTGCTGCATAACGCTGACCTCAAACAACGCATCTACAGCAGCAGTGGCGCACCTACTCCAGACGACATGGACGAATTGCTGGCTACGGTATGGAAAGACCCAGGATTCTTCCTGGCTCATCCCCGCACGATCGCAGCCTTCGCTCGCGAGTGTAACCGCATAGGGATCTATCCACAAAGCATTGACATGGGCGGCCAACAAGTTCCGGCTTGGCGTGGTGTACCAATCTTTCCCTGCAACAAGATCCCCATCACAAATACCCGCACCAGTTCTATCCTCTTACTCCGCACTGGTCTTGAAAAACAAGGCGTTATCGGTTTACATCAAACTGGTATTCCTGACGAATATCAACCTAGCTTGTCTGTCCGCTTCATGGGCATCAGCGAAAAGGCAATTATGTCTTATCTCGTCACAGCTTACTACTCCGCAGCCGTCCTAGTTCCTGACGCCCTCGGCATTCTCGAAGATGTCGAAATCGGTCGTTAACTTGGTTTTGAGAGGTTATACCAATTTAATGGGTCGTTGCACATATCTCGATCCCCCTCGCATCCCCCGCATCGTTGCGAGGACTTTGAGAAGAATCTTGTCCCCCCCTTATTAAGGGGGGTTAGGGGGGATCGAAATTCTATGCAGCCTCATAAAAAATTGGTATTAAGGTAATTGATTTTTGTCAATTGATAATTACGCTCTATTTTTAGGGTTGAATCCAGTAATTTTTGACAAAAAACTGATTACTTTGACCTCTCAACTATTTGATACTAAGTTCATAAAACACTGCTACAAAAACGATCCCCCTAAATCCCCCTTAAAAAGGGGGACTTTGAGCAAATTTCTTGTTCCCCCCTTTTTAAGGGGGGTTAGGGGGGATCAACCCAATGTAGTAAGAATCGATGAAATGGGTATTATTCAGCATTTTTGTTAGTAAGTAAAGGATGAGGTAATGACATATTCTAATGATTCGAGTTTGGAGGTTGAGAATGGACAACCTCAACAGAGTTTAGGTACAGCAGCAGCCCGTAATTTGGCAACAACAACTAAATCTGCACCGCAAATGCAGGAAATTACCTCGCGGTGGTTGTTGAAGATGTTGCCGTGGGTGCAGATCAAAGGTGGTAATTATCGGGTAAACCGTCGTTTAACCTATACTTTAGGTGATGGACGAATTACTTTTACGAATACAGGTGCAAATATTGAGGTAATTCCTCAAGAACTGACGGAATTACCCTTATTGCGAGGTTTTGATGATGTTGAAGTCTTAACAGCTTTAGCTAGTCGCTTCGTGCAACAGGAGTTTGCTTCTGGTGACATTATTGTACAATCAGGTCAACCAGTCGATCGACTTTTCCTGATCGCTCATGGTAAACTTAATAAATTTGGTCTTCCCAAATATGAAGAAGAACCTTTATTAGGTGGGTTAGCTGATGGGGATCATTTTGGCGATGAAGCTTTAGTAGCATCTCAAAGCAATTGGAAGTTTACGGTTAAAGCTGTGACTCGATGCACAGTATTAAGCTTACCACAACAAGCGTTTAGGGAAATTCTGAACCAGTCGGAGGCTTTACAGACTCATATCGATCGAGCCGTAACTCGCGCACAATTACCACAGAATAAGCAGGGTGAAGCCACCATTGCTTTATCTTCAGGACATACTGGAGAAACTCAATTACCAGGGACTTTCGTTGACTACGAACTTTCTCCCCGCGAATATGAGTTAAGTATTGCCCAAACTGTGTTAAGGATCAATACTCGCGTCGCTGATTTGTATAATGAACCAATGAACCAGACGGAACAACAATTACGTCTGACGATTGAGGCATTACGGGAACGTCAAGAATATGAGTTGATCAACAACCGTGAATTTGGTTTACTGCACAATGCTGACCTTAAACAGCGTCTTCACCCCCGCACTGGTGCGCCTACACCTGACGACTTAGATGAATTGCTTACTCGCCGCAGAAAGTCGAAGTTTTTGTTAGCCCATCCTCGCACTATTGCAGCCTTCGGCCGGCAGTGTAACCGCTTGGGCATCTATCCACCAAACCTCGACATGGACGGGAGTAAAGTTATTGCGTGGCGTGGTGTACCTCTTCTTCCCTGCAATAAGATACCCATCACCAAGAACCAAACCAGTTCTATTCTTGTGTTGCGTACTGGTGAGGAAGATCAGGGCGTAATCGGTTTACAGCAAACGGGGATACCTGACGAATATCAACCAGGTCTATCTGTTAGATTTATGGGTATTAGTGAAAAGGCGATTATGTCCTACCTTGTTACTGCATATTACTCCGCAGCCGTGCTAGTACCTGACGCACTTGGTATCCTTGAAGATGTTGAAATTGGGCGCTAGGAGGGATTCCGGTTGGGACTAATCGATGAGTGATTAAGGTCGATCGCGCCGACTTTTACGGTGGCCGATCGATCGAAATCTGAGACTCAATTTAATCATTAGTCATCGCAAGAATCGCCTGTTTTGAACAGGCTCTCCGACCTGTTCCACAATAATTATTGGAGATCTCTACTCTACGGGTGTTGTTGCACAGAAATTTGTGTATCGATTTGAGATTTTAGGTTTTAGATTGAAGAGTTGATAAGTCTCTGGCTGTCTCCAAAAACCGCAGCAGCACTGGTGTGGGATTGTCGCACCAAATCAGAGCTGCAACTGCAATGAAATAACGCAAATGTCGTAGTTCCATAATTTTCCATTCATTAATATTTGAAAAGTATAAGTTGTTAATTAAACAGATATTGGACATTTTGATAATTGGGGAATAGGTAATTGGGGAATAGGTAATTGGGGAATAGGTAATTGGGGAATCGGGAATTTAATGATTTAATTGTCAACTTGTGTTATCGAAAAAATGGATGATAACGAACCGCGAAGGCGCTAAGGACACGAAGTGAAGAGGAAAGAAGGATGTTAGAAGATTTTTGGAATTCTGCGCTTTATGAGGGAAATCATGGTTTTGTTTGGCATTACGGGGAATCGCTTTTGAAATTACTCGATCCGCAGGCTGGTGAACGGATTTTAGATTTAGGTTGCGGTACGGGACAGTTAACTCAAAAGATTGCTGAGAGTGGTGTTTTTGTGCAGGGGATTGATTCATCTTTGTCGATGATTGCGAAAGCTAGATCTAATTATCCTCAGCTTGATGTTGCTGTGGCTGATGCTCGTGATTTTGAAGTTTTTGAATCGCTGGATGCTGTTTTTTCTAATGCGGTTTTGCATTGGGTTAAGGAAGCGGATGCTGTGATTAATTGCGTGGCAAAATCACTGAAGCCGGGTGGGCGTTTTGTGGCTGAGTTTGGGGGTAAGGGTAATGTGGGGGCTATCGTTGGGGCAATTTTGAGTGTTTTGTCGGAAATTGGTTGCGAGTCGCCTGCGTCGCTTAATCCTTGGTATTTTCCGAGTGTTGGTGAGTATGCTGGGCTTTTGGAAAAGCAGGGTTTTGAGGTGCGTTATGCGGTTTTGTTCGATCGCCCGACTCCCCTGGCTGGCGGTGATGCTGGTATGGTAAATTGGATTGAAATGTTTGCTGGTGGGTTTTTTTCGGGGCTGTCTGAGGAAGTGCGATCGCACGCAATTAAACAAGTTGAACATCGTTTGCGATCGACACTTTATCGTGATGGTACTTGGATTGCAGATTATCGCCGAATTCGTATTGTTGCTCTCAAGCAGTAGGGTGTGTCGCGATCGACAATCTTCTAACTCGATGTCACATCTGACAGCGCATTGGTGTCAACTTAAGCTGTCAGTCCGCCAAGTTCGTTGGTCATCCCGCGAGTCCTAAGCGGGGTTGAAACCCCTGTCGGACTATTGGTTGTACCTGGTTGTTGACACTAATGCTGACAGCGACGCACCTACTTCTACTTGAGGCTGTAACTAGAAACGGTATTTTCTAACAGCATCGCCACAGTCATTGGCCCGATTCCTCCCGGCACTGGTGTGATAAATTCGGCTACTGTTTTAACAGCATCAAAGTCCACATCTCCCGCCAACCGGCTAGTACCGTCTGGATTGACAACGCGGTTAATACCGACATCGATGACTACGGCCCCTGGTTTGACCATATTAGCTGTAATCATTTCTGTGCGCCCGACGGCGGCGATTAAGATATCGGCTTGGCTGGTGATGGATTCTAGGTTTTGCGTCCGCGAATGAGCTACTGTCACTGTACAATCGGCTTCTAATAGCATTAGCGCCATCGGTTTACCTACCAAAATACTCCGCCCCAAAACTACGGCATTTTTTCCTTTTAAGTCAATCTGGTATTCTTGCAACAGTCGCATGACTCCGGCGGGAGTACAACTACGTAAACCTTTTTCTCCCCGTACCAGGCTGCCTAAATTTACAGGGTGGAGTCCGTCTGCATCTTTGGCTGGGGCAATTTGGTACAGTAGGGAAATTGCGTCTAGGTGCTCTGGAAGTGGGAGTTGTACTAAAATCCCGTCTACTCGATCGTCCTCGTTGAGTGCATGAATTGCCAGTTCGAGTTCGGCTTGAGTTGCATTTGCGGGATAATGCTGACCAAAGGAAGCTATGCCAACTTTAGCGCAGGCTCGTTCTTTGTTTCGCACGTAAGCTGCGCTGGCTGGGTTGTCGCCCACCATCAGTACCGCAAGTCCCGGAGGACGCCCAATCTGGGTTTGTAGGGAATGAACTCGATCGCTCAGCTCGCTTTGAATCTTTGTTGCTAAAGCTTTACCATCTAGTATTTGAGCAGTTTTGGCATCCATAGTAGACTCTGGGTTAGGGCTGACGATTTTAGATTTTAGCTTAACCGTCGCCAAGCACTATAATATCGAAATTGCTTAGTTTCGATCGATTCTCAGGATTCTGGTTAAAGTTGAGTCGTATCTCACATTTCAAATCATTTGAAAGATGACTAATGCAATAAAGGAAGTTTTGCTTCAAAAGTTCTCCATGGGTTGTTTATTCCTCGCCATCGCTAGCGGTTTAGTAAGTTGTGCAAATTTGCCGGTGTCTCAATTTAATTTTGGTTTTAATGTTTCTAAAATTAGTGATATTCAACAAAAACGGCAAGTGGATACGGAGGTTTATCTCCAGGGAAAGGTGGAAAATCGTGCTCCGTTTCTGGGGAATGCTGCTTATCAACTTCAAGATGCTAGTGGTAGTATTTGGGTTTTAACGAAGCAGGCTTTGCCACAGCTAGGAGATGAAATTATGCTCAAGGGGCAAGTTCGCTATAAAAGTATTAAGCTCAAGGGTTTGGCTGAAGATTTAGGTGAGGTTTATATTGAGGAAGTGGAACTGCTTAAACGTAAACCAATAACTAATAACCAATAACTAATGACTAATATTCACGTTGCGATCGCTATTTTGTACCGAGATGGCAAGTTTCTGTGCCAGTTGCGCGATGATGTGCCTCATATTAGATATCCCGGACATTGGGCTTTGTTTGGTGGCCATATGGAACCGGAAGAAACGCCTGAAGTTGCTGTCCTACGGGAATTGAAGGAGGAAATTAGTTATGCTCCTCCCAGTGTTGCTTTTTTTTGTGGGGATTTAGAAGGAGATGTTATGCGCCATGTTTTTCATGCACCACTTGATGTCGGTGTCAATGATTTAGTTTTGCTTGAGGGTTGGGATCTGAAGTTGTTGACACCGGAGGAGATTCGGGCTGGAAAATGCTTTTCCCAGCAGTCAGGAGATGTGCGACCTTTGGGTGTTGCTCACCAACGTATTTTGTTGAATTTTATAGCAGATGTTGCATAAAAAATGCAGAGGCTATAATAAAGTCTTGGACGCACGGGGGGTCAAAAACCCGGTTTCTGTGTCAATATCTCAGGCGAGAAAGCGACGATTTTTATAAGAAACCGGGTTTTTCCGTAAGTTCTAGTGGATTTACTTCACTTGGGTAGAACTCCGACTGTTGGGCGATTCGTAGTACACTTTAGATCCTGTATCGGAAACAAAATGACAATCCCAGTAAGAGCGAATAAAGCTCTTCCAAATTGGCTCGCTTGATTTGCGATAATAATCGCCTAACACTGGCTTGATGGCTTCGGTTGCTTCCTTCAAGTGATAGTGTGGCATTGTCGAGAAAATATGGTGGGCTACGTGGGTGCCGATGTCGTGATGGATAGGGTTGATGATGCCATAATCCCGATCGATCGTTGATAACGCACCTTTCAAGAAGTACCAGTCATCTCCACGATACCAGGGGATATCCGGCTCTGTGTGGTGCAGGAATGTTACCAAATCCAACCACATCACGAAAATTACATAGGGAACCAAGTAGAATTTGAGTAAAAACAGCCAACCAAATTGATAGGTTAACGCACCCAAAAATCCGACCATTACTATTAAGGATGCTGTGCTGGTTAATACATCCCATTTTTCCGAAGGACGGAAAATGGGGCTACTCGGCATGAAGTGAGAACCTACCCGATCGGGCGATCGACGAAATAGATATATTGGATAGGCAAATAACATCAAATAGAAGCGTCCCAGTTTTTCATACCAGGGCATTTGATTGTATTTGCTCTCGGATACCGGATACCAGCTTTCGTCAGTATCTAAGCTACCTGTATTGGCGTGGTGGGTTCTGTGGCTGATCCGCCAACCGTGGAAGGGCACGAGAATTGGAGCGTGGGAAAGGTGTCCGATCAGGTTGTTGAGCCATTTGCTCTTGGAGAATGAACCGTGTCCACAGTCGTGGCCGACTACAAACAATGCCCAAAACATGGTTCCCTGCATTAACCAGAATATGGGATAAAAGAACCACGAATCAAGGGTATAGGCGATCGCATATAAACCTGCGATGATTCCAAGATCCAAGAAGAAGTAAGCAAGGGATTTCCCAGCCGAGGGTTCAAAACAATGGGCTGGAATGGCTGATTTGATATCAGCAAGAGTAAAAGGTAACTCTGTTGTACGAGATGATGAGCTTTTATCGCTCGGCTGATTGAGAACAGTATTTGATTGCACGAAGTTTCCGATTTAAGCTGACTTGAGAAACCGCATTTCGTTACTTATTCAGTCACTGTGGCTCCAAGGAGCCATAATTTATACTCAGTAAGGGTTTCTGTTATTTAGTTCGCAGGAAATCATCCGTCGGCGATTCTCCAGCCCAGTGGCTTGGGGAATGCTGGTAGGGGGAAAATTTGTGCGATCGACCCTGTTATCTGAAAAAATCTCCTGTGCCCGTTGGAAGTGCGAAATGCGACTTCGATCTGAGAGTGAGGTTTTGGAAGCAAAGCTTCCAGCCTGCCAATGGCAAAGCTAATTTAATTTAACATTTCTACACACAGTCTGGCAACGAGTTATGGCAGAAGGGCATCGGGCACCTGTGCTGAGCGTAGCCGAAGTATTGGGCATCGGGCATTGGTAGCAATTAACAAATGACTAATGACTAATGACTACTGACTACTGACTAATGACTTCTTCTAAGTTGCAGCTTTTTCTAATATTAGCTTCGCTCGTTTAATCAATTCTGGAACCTGGATCGGATAATCGCCGGTAAAACACGCAGAACAGAAACTGTTCGTATCTTCATTAGTCGCCTTAAGCATTCCTTCCCAACTCAAGAAAGCCAAAGAATCAACCTCAATTTGAGCGGCGATTTCAGCGACAGACTTAGTAGCTGCAATCAACTGATCTTGATTGTCTGTGTCAATGCCATAGAAACAAGGATGAGTCACAGGGGGGGAAGAAATTCTCATGTGAACTGCGGTAGCACCAGCATCCCGCAAGGCTTTGACTATTTTGCGACTGGTAGTACCGCGGACGATGGAATCATCGATAATGATTACCCGTTTCCCTTCCAACACATCTCGCAGAGGGTTTAGTTTCATGCGGATTCCTGACTCCCGCATAGTTTGAGTCGGCTGAATAAAAGTGCGTCCGACGTAGCGATTTTTAATCAATCCTTCCGCGTAGGGAATGCCGGAAGCTTGAGAAAAACCGATCGCCGCTGGGATTCCCGAATCAGGAACGCCAATGACTATATCAGCATCTGCCGGAGATTCAGCGGCTAATAAACGCCCGATTCGTAGTCGATAGCTGTACAAACTTTCACCTTCCATCATGCTATCTGGTCGAGCAAAATAGATCATTTCAAAGATGCAAAGTTTGCGTTTTTGTTGCTGACTCCAGTGAAAGGAAGCCATACCTTCCTCTGTAATCCAAACTAATTCTCCCGGTTCTACGTCGCGCAAAAATTCCGCACCGATAATATCTAATCCGCAAGTTTCCGATGCCAAAACATACCGTACCGGATTTGTGGGGAGAGTGCCAATTACCAAGGGGCGGACTCCGTGGGGGTCGCGGACTCCCATGACACCCTTGGGGGTGGCGATGGTCAAACTAAAGGCTCCTTGGCACATCCCAAAGGCACTGATGGCTGCTTCGAGCCAATCTTTACCCTTGTCTACCTCCGAACCGATCGCCACGGCGATCGCCTCTGAATCCGTCGTGCTCACAAACTCGCAGTTCCGAGACAACAATTCTTCCCGCAATTCTTTTGTATTGACAAGATTCCCGTTATGTGCTAGAGCCAGACTTCCCAAACGAGTTTCGACGACCACAGGTTGAGCGTTGACAACCCGCGACGAGCCCGTAGTAGAGTAGCGAGTGTGACCTACGGCTAAATTACCGGGCAAGTGACCTAAACTAGATTCATTGAAGACTTGGGAAACCAGTCCCATATCTTTGTGCAGGTATACTCGATCGCCATCAAAGGTGGCAATACCTGCGGATTCCTGGCCCCGGTGCTGCAACGCATACAAACCAAAATAGGTCAACTTGGCGACATCTTCACCAGGTGCGTAGATACCGAAAACGCCGCAAGCTTCCTCGGGCTTGTCAGGTTTGCTAGAATGCTCGTCAGCCGCGAAGGAATGGTTGGGAATCATAGATGGGTTGGCTCCTAATGGGAACGGTGGATTTGCGGGACTATTTGTGCGGGAAGTTTTGTTTGCGAAACCGTCGCATAACTTAACAATTCCTTAATATTGCCATGGATCGAACATTAATTTCAATTTTTTTGGGATTCTAGCAGCCACTGTGGGACATTGAATGGGATTGTAGTATCGATCGCCTATATCTCTAGATATTAGGGTAAATTACCGGAGAGCGATCGCCCCCGGTAACATCGGATACCCGCCCTAAACTACTTCCCAAGCTAGTTCAGCAATAGAATCTAAAAAAGAGGATTTAGGCAAAAAACCCGGTTTCTTGCCTAAATCGTCCCTTTTTCCATAGATGTTGATGCTGAAACCGGGTTTTTGGTCCCCGTGGGTAAGTCCTGAAAAAACAAGAAAATGAGCATTAGCCGCCCTAAAATTAGTTTTGATTAGCTAAAGAAGTCGGGGCGATCGCACTTTGTTCAACCTGTTGTTTCGATGCAGCTAACTTATCCAAAATCTCCACAACCTCTCTTTCAAAAGTCACCTGAGCGCGATTAGTCCGGCCACCAACATAAAGTTTTCCCTCTGTTTCCAAAGCCCAAATCTGGGAGTGAGACAGATAGCTCATCAGCACGCTCAACATCAGCAACCCAAAGCCAGTATAAACAATCGGAATTCCCGGATCGGCTTTAATTTGTAATCCCGTGCTACCAACAACTTCATCAATTGTCAGCATCACTCCATTAACTTCTATAGCACTACCAGCGCGAACAGTAGTTAACAACTTGCCATCCATACCATAAACTAACATAGTTCCTTGCAAGTCTTTGGCTATGAGAGAAACACCAGCACTCAAATCAGGTTTAGTAGGAATCCAAGCACCCCAAATCCGGCCTTTACCTTGAGTATCTAACTGAGCCATTGGTAGTTGCAAAACCGGGCTTTTGTTGAGGCGAACCCGCACAGCAGCGATCGACCAATCTGCTTGATAAAAAGTCACTCCTCGGTATCTCAGAGGCTTGTTAACATGAATAGTTTGGCGATCGACCTCTTGACCTGCTTTGTCCAAAACTGATAAATCAGAATAAAACTGGTCGATCGCACCACTAGGAGTATAATCGATCCAGAACCGATTGACACGCATCGACCAATCCTTCGGTATTTGCGGCCCCGCCCAAGGTCCAGTATCCGTGATATTCTGCACCTGAAAATTTTCACCACTCGGAACCATTTCTTGAGCCATAAAACCAGTCATCGTACCCCAAATCGCCCCAGCTAAAATAATCAGCATACTAGCGTGAACAATAATCGGGCCGATTTTACCAATTATGCCCTTACGAGCATAAACTTTCTCTCCTTCTCGAAACACCAGATATTTTTTTTGCTGCAAAAGTTCTTCTAAACAAGTTAAAGAACCAGTTCCCAACTCCGCACTCAGGGCTAATTTTTCAAACTGCTTCGGTTCTTCATAAAACTTCCACCGACGGGCGGCTTTGAGCGCCGGAAACTGTCGAGTAAAAGTACAAGCCGTCAAGCTGCTTCCGAACAAAATAAGGATTGACAAAAACCACCAAGTGCGGTATACATGGTCTAATCCTGCAATTAGTAAAACTTTCCAAGTCAGGAATCCAAAAAGAGCCGGGTGTTCTGGATAATTCGACTGATAAAAAGCCACAGATTGACCTTGCTCGACCACGGTACCAGAAATACTAAAAAAGGCGATCGCCAACAGCAAAATAATTGCCAACCGCAAATCAGCCAGCACCGGCAAAACTTCTCGCTTAAAAAACCTTTGAGGAGCCGTCGCCCAGCCTGATAACTTAGATAGAAATAATTCTTTAGATGTCATTGGTAATAGGTAATAGGTAATTTTTAGCTAACGCACCTCAACTACTTGAGAACCGCTAGATCATGTTGCTCAGACAACTCTATCAACTTAGACTCCCTTCTCTTTCCTTTCTTCCTTCGTGTTCTTCGCGCCTTCGCGGTTCGTAAAAAAATCACCAACACCGCCGCGATCGGTATATGTTGAAACCCTAGGTCAAGTCCTGACTACAAAACTCAAGCAGGAAGTAAGCGAGAAAGCAGAGAAAAAACGCCAAATCCTACCAACAAAATACCACTAACAGGCGTAATCCAACTAGACCAACGGCGCAATTCCAACAACTTTTTAATACTCGCAGTAAAAGTTCCTGCTATAATCAAAGGAGCCACATAGCCCGCAGCATAAAACAGTAACAAAACACCACCTAAAAACGTATCTCCAGTCTTGGAAACCCAAGCTAAGAGGGTAGCCAAAACAGGAGTGCTGCACGGAGAGGCCACCAAACCAAAACTTAAGCCCAATAAGTACGATCGCACTCCAGCGGGCAAATTCTTCGGCACCAAAGCCACAGCATCAAAAGAGGGCATTTGCAAAGGTAAAGCTTCCAGTAAATTCAGCCCCATTAAAATAGCAATAATGCTAACAACGATCGGCAAACCTATGCCTATTTTGCCATAAACCTGGCCAGCAAAGGAAGCTAAAATACCCAAACCAGCAAGAGTTGTCGCCAATCCTAGGGAAAACCAAGCCGACTGAGTAGCAGCTTGGAGACGACTTTTAGCTTCGTAGCCGCCGATATAGCCGATAGTAATCGGCAACATGGAAAGCATACAGGGAGTTAAGCTAGTTAGCAACCCAGCCAAAAAGATGACTCCGACGCTAACGAAACTGAGGTGTGTAAGTTGAGAGTTGACTAAAGTATTAGCAAATTGTGCTAGTTCGTAAATTTTGTTTTGCAGGGTTTCCATTACGAGTGTTTGGTGCTGTTATGGCTGTATTTAAAATTGTAACAGATACGGTGTACTTCGGTTTAAAAAAATAATTATTATTTAAATTGATTGACTACCTAACAGAAAAAAAGTAGACCGCACCCCAAAAAAGTGGCACTGGTAGCTTGGTGATTATCGACATTAATCCAAGGAACTAGACTTGAAATTAATCGCCACTTCGTCATTAATAGAACCGTCAGGCATCACCGCCCCCGACAGTAAGACACCTTCGAGATTAGCTCTCGTTAAAACCGCACCTTCTAAATTAGCATTACTGAGGTTTGTTAGTTGTTTATAACCTCTGAAAAAGAAGCTTTGCAAGTCCGCACCAGTTAAATTACTGTCAGCCAAATTGGCATATTGCAAATCAGCGCCATGTAGCGTAGCATCAGTTAAATTAGCTTTGGTGAGATTTGTCCCCCAGAGTCGAGAATCTAAAACATTAGCATTTTTTAAATTGGCCATAGTCAAATTTGCTAAAGTCAAATTAGCATTCCACAATCGACTATGATTGAAATTAGCTGCGGTCAAGTTAGCTTTACTGAGGTCTGTGCCAAAAATATCACAATCTGCTAAGTTTGCACCACTGAGATCGGCATCAGAAAGGTCGGCATTTTTCAAGTTAGCGCCGGACAAATTAGCTCCGCTTAAATTAGCCCTACTGAGGTTAGCATCTTGGAGATTAGCACCGCTTAAATCAGCACCGCTTAAATCGCACTGCTTCCACAAAAAGCTGACGCACCAATTATCTTTTTTAATTTGACTAATATCTCGATCGTTAGCTGCCATCACTGGAAGAGTTAAACCAAGAGTGAACAGGGCGAGCGCTCCTATTGTCACCACGATTTTTTTTAACTTCAGAACTATTTTCATTGACACTAAGTTGAGCAATAGATTCTTAATGAATAATTAAATCATAGCAAATAATCGGCAACTTTCATCAGAAATTTTACTGAAAAGTAATTCTGCTGTTAGATACCAGACTTCTGTAAGCACTAGGATATCTGGGTATTCTGTTGGTCGATCGGACCAATTACCTACAAAGGCTACACTAGATAGTCTCTGGGGGAAATTGCCCTGACTTGTGATCTGCCTCACTCACTAAGGCCAAATCTCCTCACACAAGTGAATACCCAACCATCACCCCATCTCATCAATATAATCACCATCCTGACAGTATTAACATCACTGCCTAAAGCTAAAAAAGGGTAGAAAATAAAAGAGTACAGTTAAATCCTCGCTTTCCTATGCCCACTATCGCCATCCTTCCCAGCAGATTAATTGTCACAAGTATTGTAAATTCGATGGATTTTTTAGGATTAACTAATCTGGCGGACAAATTCTTGTCTGACTGTACCTCTGATTCGCGAAAGTCAGAAATCTTAAATGCTAAGACTAGAAAATTTTACCTTGATGGTTTGAAAAATTTAGAAGACGCTGACTTGCAGAGTGCGGTCAAAAATTTTAGCTGCGCAATTGAAATCAATCCGGACTTCGCTCCTGCTTACAATGACCGAGGAATAACCCGTTACAAATTAGGTTATAAACTATTAGCTTTAGAAGATTTAAACACAGCCATTCTGATTAATCCAGAACGATATAAGTATTACAACAATCGGGGATTTGTGCTAACTCGCTTAGAAGATTATCCGGGAGCGATCGCCGATTATAGTTTAGCTGTGCTACTTAATCCCTATGCAGGCAAAAGTTACTTCCGACGTGGCACTATCTACTTAAAAATCAATGATTATGTGGCGGCAATTGCAGATTTTGATTCAGCAATTTGCATTGCACCTGACTTTGGTAAAGCTTATTTTAACCGAGGAATAGCTAAATATAAGTTGAAAGATATTCCCGGAGGATTGGAGGATTTTCAGAAATCAGCAGAGCTGTTTAATGCTCAGGATAAAATAGAAGATTATCAGGAAGCTATTGCTAAAATTGCAGAAGTATGGTATTAGATTTACCCACATCCCCGACTTCTTAAAAAAGCCGGGGTTCTCAGATCGATCGCCAACTTAGCCAATTCTAAAAGCTGCATCACCGACTGGCAAGTCATTGGGACGAGAAATAGTAGCAAAGTTAATAGCAAACGCCGCGTTTTGAACTGCGGTAGGGGTGGCATTTTGAACTGTTGCCAAAGTTGCCCCTCCCAATTGAATCAGAGTGTTGCTTCCAGAGGCAGTAAATGCAATGCTGGATAAACTGCCGGTAATGCCAATACGATCTTCTCCTGGTACAAAATCAAGAATTAGATCGCTCGTATTATCCACAGGTATATTGTTACCAGTAATTAGAACAAAACTATCAGCACCTGCACCACCGGTCAGGGTATCAGCACCAGCATCTCCAATTAAAATATCGTTGCCTTCAGCACCAACTAAAACATCGTTACCTTTGCCACCTCGCAAAAAGTCGTTACCAGCATCTCCATTGAGATTATCGTCACCCAGATTTCCAATCAAAATATCGTTGCCAACACCACCGCTAATTGAGTCATTACCTTTGCCACCTCGCAAAAAGTCGTCACCAACTTCACCAGTGATGGTATCATTGCCTTGGCTACCATTAATTGCATCATTGGTTGGTGAACCAGTTATGCGATCGCTGGCACTACCTCCCAGTACACCGCTGGGATTTTGCTGAGAATCTTGGGAAGTGACTTGATAGTTATTGGGGGTGTTGGCCAATTTGAGCGATCGCAAAGGCAGATTGACCAGATTAGTAGTATTAACGAAATTGTTCAGTAAAGTAACATCGCTAATGATACTAGAAACCCGACTGGGGACGATTCCTTGAACAACTTTGGCGCTGGAAATGCGATCGCCCTGCTGCACCGCATTTACCGTATTAAAACCTTGAGTAACATAGCCAAAAACCGCATAATTACCATCTAAGAACTGCAAATCATCCAAAGCAAAATAGAACTGAGAAGAAGCCGTATTCAAAGCAGTAGCACGAGCCATGGCCACAGCCCCGACAGTGTGCTGTAACTGCGGAGTTTGGGTAACAACTTGGTTGTAAACAGGTTCGGTAGCTCCTTGGGGCTTAATTTCCAAAGGAATAAAACGAGCTTGATTGGTATCCGGGTCAATAAAATTGCCCGTTCCTAATTGACTTGCCGGAATTGTGGTATCTTTGCTGCGGGGATCGCCACCTTGCACCACAAAAGGAGTGGGTTGACGCACAACTCGGTGAAACATCACCCCGTCGTAGATGCCACGCTCAACTAAGTCTACAAAATTGCCTGCGGTAATTGGGGCATTAGTGCCGTCAACTTCGATCGCAACGGGTTGACCGTTAATTACCTGGACTACAGTGGCTTTGCCTGATAACGGGAGTGCAGCGGCCATAAGTAAATTGCTATTTTAGTGAGTGATATTTAGCTTTTCGGAACAATCTAGGGATAATCCACAAATTGCCCCTACTTATTTAATCAGAAAACTGTAAACTTGTGTTAATACCCGTTTTTTATGAAGCTGCATAGAATCCGATCCCCCCTAGCCCCCCTTAATAAGGGGGGAACCAGATTGGGATCTTTAGTCCCCTTTATTAAGGGGGATGCGATGGGGAACGAGATATATATGCAACATCATATTAAATTGGTATAAGTACAGTTCTAGTTCTAAATTTATGCTCTCCCGCCGCTACTTTTTTAGCACTTTCGTGGCAATTTGTCTAGTTGTTTTAAGTTTTAATTTTGCAGCCCCCGCTGCCGCCCTCGGTGGCAAGCTTCCCCAGGTGAATCAGCCGGCACCGGAGTTTACTTTACCGACTAATAGCGGTGGCGGACAAGTCTCTCTCTCCGATTATCGCGGTAAGTGGCTGGTAGTTTATTTCTATCCCAAAGATTTTACATCCGGTTGTACGATCGAAGCGCGCCGATTCCAGCAAGACTTGCCCAAATACTTGGCAAAGAATGCTCGCATTATCGGTATTAGCGCTGATGATGTCAATTCCCACGCCGAATTTTGTGATTCGGAAGGTTTGAAATTTCCCCTGTTAGCTGATACGGACGGAAAAGTGAGTAAAGCTTACGGTTCTTGGATGAGTTTTATCTCGGCACGGCACAGTTTTATTATCGATCCAAAGGGCATTTTGCGGGAAACTTTTGTGAAGATTAATCCGGCAATTCACTCTCAAGAAGTCCTGGCAAAGTTGGGTGAGTTGCAAGCTCAAAGATAATATTGTATTACCTGGAATCATACGAATTAAATAGGTTGCTAGTCAAAAATTGAGCATTCGAGACTCAATCCCTGACTAGCAAAGCGATCGCATCCAGGACAAAATCGAAATAGTTCAACTAAAACTAATAAAAATAGAATATCAGCCGTCACTTGCTTGAAATTCAACGGAGGCAACAGCGAGAAAAACATTTCTCGAAGTTCCAGCACCATGAAGCAGAACAAACCGATACATAAGGAAATTACAATTAAGTCTTGGACTGTTTCCAGAGCGCTAACAATTAGTTTCAGATTTAACCATGGTGAGGTCTGGCTCGTGGAGTTGTTTAAAGGCTTTTGCATGGATGGCTCCTGCGAATTGTTTGACTTGTTTACAGCTTAAGTTAAATAGATCTGATATTTGACAAGACAATGGTTTAATTTATTTATAACCATGATAAAACTTCCGTCACTTTAAAATTTTACACAAACTTTTAGGTACATCGCAGGTGGGTTGACATTTTGGCAAGCTTTATGGTATTCAATGCTGGCGTTTGAAAGTTTTTACAGGTAAAAGCCAGAACTGAAAATGCTTAAATGCTGTAATTGTTATAAGATAAGGAAATTGTAAATAACTATTTACATAGCTCGATCGACTCAGGCTAGGGACTAAAGGCTCTAATCACACAAAAGCCTGAGAGTCAACCCAAAAACTAAAAGTAATCCAGAGAGGATTGAACACAATGGCATTTGAACTTGCACCATTACCCTTCGCCGCTGACGCTCTAGAGTCAGGCCATATGTCGGCCAATACCTTTTCGTTCCATCACGACAAGCACCACGCTGCTTACGTGACCAACCTCAACAAACTGATTGAAGGCACTGAACTTGCCAGCAAATCTCTCGAAGAGATTGTCAAGGAATCTGCCAAAGACTCGTCCAAAGCAGGCATTTTTAACAATGCAGGTCAAGTTTGGAACCACAATTTTTTCTGGAATTCTCTCAAAGCAGGTGGTGGTGGCACTCCGACTGGAGCTTTAGCTGACAAAATCACCGCTGACTTCGGCAGCTTCGATAAATTCAAAGAAGAATTCAAGGCTGCTGCGACAACTCAGTTCGGTAGTGGCTGGGCTTGGCTGGTTTTAGACAATGGCACTTTGAAAGTTACCAAAACTGCCAACGCCGATACTCCTTTGGCCCATGGTCAAATCCCATTGCTGACTTTGGATGTGTGGGAACACGCTTACTATTTGGACTTCCAAAACCGCCGTCCTGACTACATTGCTAATTTCTTGGATAACTTGGCTAATTGGGATTTTGCAGCAGCCAATTTGGCTGCGGCTTAGTAGAGGTTTTGCCCTCGGCGATCGCGCTGTTGGCAAAAGTCTAAAATAGTCCTAGAGGCAGTCACTCTGTAAAAAGTGACTGCCTTTTTGTCAACTTCACAGCCACGCAGATTGAGCCGTAGGAGTAATTGTCCAATCTCAAATTTAAAATTTTAAATCGGCTGAGATCGTGTTAGAATAGTAAGGGTAAATTTTTTATGCTGTTTGTAGTTTCAGTGGCTGTTCGCGCGATGACTTCTTCACCGACCATAGCTCCAGTTCGATCGAGTCAAGTTACCCGCAAGCCTTATCCAAATTATCGGGTAATTGTTCTCAACGATGATTTCAATACATTCCAGCACGTTGTTGAATGTTTGACCAAATATATTCCAGGGATGACAAGCGATAGAGCCTGGGAACTTGCTAATCAAATCCATCACGAAGGACAAGCTACTGTGTGGGTTGGCCCACAAGAGCAAGCAGAACTTTATCATATGCAGTTGAGCCGCGCTGGACTGACGATGGCACCGTTGGAGTCCGCTTAAGTGGATGTTAATATTAACTGGGATATGGGATTTCAAGGGGCGATCGCAATTTGGCCAATCATTCCCGCCTCTGTATGTCCGGCTACCGTACATCGCAGGTTATAAGTTCCAGACTTCATGGGGATGAATACCCATTCTGCCCTAGCTCCGGGTTTAAGTTCCAACTCGTGAATAGCTCCTTTAATTTCCACTTTCCCAGCTTCTACTTTTTGTGTCCAAATCGCATCCGCAAAGTCTTTAGCAGTAAAATAATGTTTTTGCGGACTGGGGTTGGTCAGCACTAATTTATAACGTTTTCCCGATGCAAATTGTAGCTGATTGGGGGAAAATTTCAGTTCCCCAGTTTCGCTACCCAAACTCACACTAATTTCGGTGATGGGTTGGCGTGATAAATCTCCTGCATTGGCAATTGTCGCAGGAATTAATAGAGTGCCAAAACAGAGAATTAACCCTAAAATTAGCTTTAAGGTTTGTGGGAACCGCTGGCTGCGGTAGAATTGCACTAATTGCGATCGAAATGATTTGAGCATGAGATTTAATTATCAGGTAACTCTTACTTAATTATGGCGACTGTAAGTCGCTACTATACAAACGAAGTGCGCCTACGCGCACTGGGAGAAAATAGGCTTATAAATTCTGCAATCTCAAATCTAAAATTGCCAAACTTCATCCCAAGGCCCGCCCCCAACTTCCAAACCACACAAAGAACTTTCAGCCTCTAAAATAATTCTAGAAGGCTGTTTGCCACTTTTGTCAATATTTCCCCCCAAAAATTCTCGCAGTTGTAGCCGCAATTCACCGTGCGTCGTATCCCGGCAGCAAAAAGCCATCCCCTTGGCTGTAGGAGTTCGGACATAGGTACCTAGAGTATTGGTAGTGCCAATTAACTCAACTTCAAATTGACTATTTTTTGCCTGCATTTTCCAGTATCCCCAAGGTTCAATATGCCAACTAACTTGGGAATTCCAAGGTGCAAATTCATAGAATTTTCCTCGATAATGGATACCAATCATTGCCACCGATTCCATCCACCACAAAACGCCTCGTTTGCCACCACCGGCAGTTAAAGCTAAATCTGATTCGCCTTGAAAACAATTGCAATTAATCCAAAACCATTTTTGAGGGAAAGCACCGCCCCAATTTTTTTCGCTGTAAGCTGGAACTTCTGTAAATTCATAGCGTTGGTCGTTCCAATCGATCCAGCCTGTGGCTAAACCGTGGGACATTAAAATTTGCCAACCGGGTTCAAATATGGGCAGAAAAGATAGCATTCCTGCGGTAGATTTCTGGATGGAATCGGAGTTTCCCCAGCCGTAAATTGGTTGAATTTCATACTGCCAATAACAGTGTTTGCCACTTCCTGGGTCGTGTAAATAACCTTGATGCAAGGTGGCTGTAGCTTGATAACCTTCTTCGATGTGGTTATCAAATGCTTGTGGTGCTAAATATTCGGGTTTGATTTGTAAATCTGTTTTGCCCCAATGTCCTAAACCCAGTTTGTTTCTATCTGCCCAAAATTTGTTTACATCGGGGAAAGTGCGACACAAATATTGGTCTTTGGGGCCGAGAATTTGAGCGACACCGCCGCTGTAAGGTTGACCGCCTCTGGGGTCTTCGATGGAGTACATGAATGCAAAGGATTGTTGGTGGATTGGTAAGGTGATGCGATAGTACCAACCTTCAAAAAAGCGACGGTAACTGCCGTCCCAGTGATAGCCGCTGTGGGGAGTTTGAATAGTTTTGTATTTTGAGAGTGAATTTGACATAAAATTATGAATAGGAGGATGGTAAATTTACAAAAACTGTCTTTTTATTTTTTATTCTTATCGACTCACCTTTGCTCAAGGGCTTGATTCCTTCTTCCCGCTTCCTGAGCGTAGTCGAAGGACCTTCTTCCTTCTTCCTGAAGCGGTTCCTGAGCGGAGTCGAAGGGCCTTCTTCCTTCTTCCTTCTTCCTTCTTCCTTCTTCCTTTTGTTATGACTTTAGCACCTTGGCGATCGCATCTTGCTGGTACTCTCCATCGCAATCGGAGTCTTCCTGTTTCCCGGTACTTACAACTAGCAACAGTCCGGGCTGACGGGCGTCCGGCCAACCGCACGGTTGTGTTTAGAGGGTTTTTGGAAGATACCAACCAGTTACAGTTTATTACAGATATTCGGAGTCAAAAGGTAGAAGAAATTAATTTCTATCCTTGGGGGGAGATTTGTTGGTATTTCCCCCAAACTCGCGAACAATTTCGGATTGCTGGACAACTGGTGTTGGTAAGTGCAGAACATCCAGATGCTGCACTTTGTGCGTCGCGTAGAAGGGCTTGGCAGGAAATTTCTGACGCGGCGCGGGTGCAATTTGCTTGGCCGCATCCAGGGGCAAATAGGGCTGTTTCCAGCGCTTTTGAACCTACTGTCCCAGATGCGATCGAGCCTCTGTCTAATTTTTGTTTGCTGTTGTTGGAACCGGAAACTGTGGATTTGTTGGAGTTGCGAGGTGCCCCCCAGAATAGGTTGCTTTATCGGCGGGATGGGGAGGGAAATTGGTCGGCGCGCGAGGTTAATCCTTGAAAGAATTGGTTATTGGTTATTGGTTGCTTCCAATGCCTAATTCTCTTCCCCCCTTGGGGGGAGGTTGCCCAATTCCCAATTCCCAATTCCCAATTCCCAATTCCCAATTCCCAATGCCCAATGCCCAATGGTTAGATGCCACTGCCGTCGAAAAATTCTTGAATTGCTTTATCTTTTAACTGACAAGTGCTAGCAACAGCTAATTTAGTTGTTTCGGCTAGGGCTAAATTAGTGGTTTGATGTAAAGTTGGGAATGTTGAATGGAAATTGTGAGAATTTGGTTCGGATGTGAAGGAAACAGGCTGTTGAGTTTGCAAACTTTTAAGTTGCTGTTCGAGGGATTCGATGCGATCGACTAAAGAGCGAATCACCACAGCTTCGGAATCTGGTAAACTGCCGTGTTCTAGGGGATTGACTCGTACTCCCGATCGATAAACTATGCGGCCGGGAATCCCTACCACTGTACAATCAGATGGTACGTCCCGGAGCACGACGGAACCTGCGCCGATGCGCACGTTATTGCCAATTTGAAGATTTCCGAGTACCTTAGCACCGGCACCGATAACTACGTTTTCGCCGACGGTAGGGTGACGCTTGCCACTTTCTTTACCAGTACCACCGAGGGTAACTCCTTGGTAAATGAGGGCAAAATCGCCGACTATCGCGGTTTCGCCGATGACAACTCCCATACCGTGGTCAATGAAAACGCTTTTACCGATGGTTGCTCCTGGGTGAATTTCAATTCCGGTAAAAAAGCGAGCCAGGTGGGACATCAAGCGGGGGATGAAGGGAATTCCGACCAAGTACAGCCAGTGTGCGATGCGGTGGAATACCAGGGCCTGAAGACCAGGGTAGCAAAACAAAACTTCCAGCCAGTTGCGAGCAGCAGGGTCTCGATCGAAAATAATACTGAAGTCAGTTCTAAGAGTCTTTAGCACTTTCGGAGTTACCAATTTTGGTTAAACACGCCATTTTATTTTACCGGATGAGGGAAGATAGCTGCCGATCGTGTAAACCGAATCACCAAATATTTGACCATTCAACAGTTAACAGTGCACCAAAGATCCTGCTTTGGATACTTTTGGGCTTGTTTTGAGTGCTGAGTTCCTGATTAACACAACTTTTGGTATTATTACTTATGGGTGGATCGAGATGGCTTTATCCCCCAAGGGTGAGACCCCGCTGTTAATTTTCCGGGCTATTTCTGGCTATTTGGGAAATTATTCATTTGTCAGGAACCCGCAGTCAGTAGTCAAATTCCCCATGCCTGATATTTCATAGTTAATAATTAGTCATCTAACATCTAGGATGTGACATCTACCTATATAATGATGCAACGACAAATTTCTTCCATATCTGGATTTCGCGCTTCTGACTTAACCGTGGGGGAAACTCCTAGGAAACAGTCCCGTCCGATACAGCGGGCGATCGTGTTGATGTTGATTGCAACGGGTTTGCTGAGTCTGCACGTCGGTAGGCTGGTGCAATTGCAACTGGTGGAAGGGAAACAAAACCGGGAACGAGCCGAAAACAATCGGGTTCGGGAAGTGCCAAAACCAGCCAATCGCGGACATATAGTCGATCGCCAAGGTAAACTGCTAGCTGCAAACAATTTAGCTCGATCGATCTATTTGTGGCCCAAAGAACAAACGCCGGAACAGTGGAAAGTAACAGCAGATAAGTTAAGTCCGCTGCTGAAAATCCCAGCCCAGGAAATTCTCGAAAAATTAAAACAAGTCGATCCTTCATCCTACAGACCGGTACGACTTAGACAAGCAATGCCGCCAGAGGTATTTGTGCCACTAGCAGAACTGGTGGGACAAATGAGAGGAGTGGAAGTGCGCCCCGAAGCCAGACGGTTCTATCCAGAAGGCAGTTTAGCTGCTCACGTTCTCGGATATATTGGCGAAGCTACCGAAGCAGACTTGAAAACTCATCCAGAATATCCGATGGGAATGATTGTGGGTCAAATGGGCATAGAAGCGAGTTCTAACAGCAAGATTGCCGGAGTTTGGGGCTATCGACTGATCGAGACGAATGCCCAAAATCAAGAACTGCGCCTGATCGGAGAGACACCTCCGAAACCAGGTGAAACAGTCCAGCTAACTATAGATTTCAAGATGCAAAAAGCGGCTGAAGAGGCCCTGGGGAATCGAAGGGGGGCAGTAGTAGCCCTGGATGTGAAAACTGGTGCGGTATTAGTGTTAGCCAGCCACCCTACTTTTGACCCCAATCTGTTTACGCGAAAAATCACCAAGGAAGATTGGCAAAATCTGCAAGATTTGGAAAATCCCTTTTTGAATCGAGCCATGCAAGGCTATCCCCCCGGCAGCACTTTTAAAATTGTGACTTCCGTCGCTGGTATGGAATCGGGTAAGTTTTCACCGGACTCAATTATTGGTACTTCGTCTTACATTACGGTGGGGGGAATTGATTTTAACGAACACAGTGGTGGTTACGGCGATATCGGCTTTCGGGACGCTTTGGCTTTTAGCAGCAATACGTTTTTTTATCAAATCGGGATGAGTGCTGGACCAGAAGCAATTGCTAAGTGGGGACACCGCTTGGGAATTGGTAAGGATACGGATTTGAAGCTTTTGGGCCTGGGTGGCGGAGATCATGGTCAAATGCCGACGCCGGAGGAGAAGGAGAAAATTTATAAGGAACCTTGGTATGCGGGAGATACGGTAACGATGTCTATCGGTCAGGGTTTGGTGTTGGTGACTCCTTTGGAAGCGGCGGTGATGGTGAGTTCGATCGCCAATGGTGGTAATCGTGTCAAGCCCCATCTTTTGACTTCGATGACTGGCACACCTGAAACAAAACCGGTGCCTACGGGGATTAAACCTGGGACGATTGAGGTGATTAAGCAAGGACTGGCGGCGGTGGTGACGGAGGGTACGGGACGGGGACTCAATGACGGTTCCATTCCGCTGACTGCGGGCAAAACCGGGACTTCGGAGGTAATCGGACAGAAGGATCACTCATTGTATGTGGCCTATGGACCTGCGGAGAAACCAGAAATTGCGATCGCCGTGGTTGTGGAAAATGGTGGTTTTGGTTCTATAGCGGCGGCCCCGATCGCCAAAGAGGTGTTTCAAGCTTATTTTGGTAAGCCAAAAAAGGTGGATGAGTCAGTAGTGGTTACTCCTTAGTTGTTGGTTGTTGGTTGTTGGGAGCATCCCGCTCCCAATTCCCAATAACTAATACCCAATTCCCAATTCCCAATTCCCAATTCCCAATTCCCAATTCCCAATTCCCAATTCCCAATTCCCAATAACTAATACCCAATTCCCAATTCCCAATTCCCAATTCCCAATTCCCAATAACTAATACAATCGCATAAATATGGTAGCTTTGCGAATGCCTGCTGTTTCTCCGGTGCTAGTAATTGTGAGCGATCGCAAATGGTCGAACAATGGTCTTGCGGAAAGTTCAATTAACCTCAACAGCGGAATTTGTTTTTCCCAAATTCCTCTGCTTGAGGGCCAATCTAAATAAAAATAGCCGTCATTAGATGGCGGTAAGGGTTCGATACTCGTTTGAAAGTCTTGATTTGCCACCAAAGAACCTGTTTCAGCAGCTTTCAAAGCTTCGTCCATTGCTTCAACTGAGGTTGTAAAAATTTCGTATTTACCAACTGTGGCTCGGACTCCTTTTGCCTCGGTTTCGATCGCACTTTTCATTTTTTTTCCAATACCATAATTCGGGCTAGTTGTCAACTGCGTCCAAGCGGTAATTTTTTGGTTTCTGAGAGTGAAACTGCCTATGCTGTATTCTTTGCTGCGGGCAATTTCGTCCAAGCGGGCGATCGCCTGTTGGGAATCAGCAGATGTTTCGGCGGCAAAAATCCAATCGCTGCTGTTTGAGGCACTTGGAAGCACTGCTAAAGCGTATTCTCCTGTTACCCAGTTGAATATGTCTTGGGGTAAGTTAATGCCCCAAGCTGTCTGAATATCTGCGAGGGTGCGATCGACTAATTTTGACACTTCTGCATTGCCAGAAATAGCCGATGAAAATTCAGTCCAAAAATTGTTTAAACTGGTGCTAGCCACTGCCAAAGGGCTGGCTGAGGGAATGTATTGTAAGGCTTGTACAGGTTCCGATAGTGTGGGAATTGCGTTGTTTTGGCGATCGGTGACTAAAGCAGTTTCGGCCACTAATCCCCGTCTATTTACTCCCACAGCCACTCCTAGGGAAGAAAGGGAAATATCAGATTTTTCCTTGGTTTCCGACTGGGGTAGATTGAAAAATGCTAAAGCTATTCTGCCTTGTTTTAGCTGCTGCAAAGCTTTTTGATATTCGGGGTTATTGTTAAGATTGAGGTTGGCTGCTTCTACGTTATCGATGGCATCTCGGAGCACCTGCGGATGATTAGCCAATAAAACAAAACTTTGGTGATTCTTGCCATCTAAACTGCCACTAACTAAAGCAGTAGCCAAGCTTGAGGGTAAACTGGAACTTGGCAAAGAAAAGCGACTCAAAGGTGAGATCGGCTCAGTTTTTTTTGGGACTGTGGGTAATTGTTTATAACTGAGTTTAACACCTTTATATTGTTCAAACTGACCTTGTTTTTTCCAGTAGGAATCGAGAAACTGCTGGCTGCGATCGGGATTTTGGGAGGAAAGGGCTACCAAAAATCCAGTTTGTTTGCCATTTTTGCTGTCGCGATCGATGTCTCGTGTAGCGATCGCGAAGGTAATTTCGTCACCTATCCAAGGTTGGATATCTCGACTGTAATTGAGGTTTGTATTGGCGAGAAGGCTGTTTTTGATTTGTTCAAATTCAGCGTGCGATCGGCTTCTTTCTGCGGGAGTAGCAAAAACTTGTCGCAGGGATTCCAGGCGATCGGGATTTACCAGCATTGACGCTAACAAAGGTGCTTGTTTCGAGACAAACACAGCAGCAGCCGGAGTAGTTATCGGCCCGCCGTTGAGTAAATTGAGGGGAGTTTGAGTTGTCAGCCAGTAAAAACCGCCTGCACTCAGGGCTAACAGCGCCAACACACCGGCAATTAGAAAATAGAAGAACGATCGCAACTTCATCAGCAAATGACAAATTACCACAGTCTCTCATTATACACCCAGAACCCGGACTTGTTTCAAAAGTAGTTTTTTTGGGCAGATGGTTAGTTTTTAATTCGCTATTTATGGCAATCTAGCGATGAGTTATTCCCTACCTTATACCTTATACCTTCTGGTTTACCAATAGCAGCCTCGCGCGTCCGAAAAATCAGCATTTACCATGGCATACTCATCAAATATAGCATCAGTTACATCCGCCTTTCTAAACGAAGTCACCGACAACTTTTCTATCTCTTCAACAGCAATAAAAAAACCGATCGCAGTTAAACCAAGCAGCACTCCAGAAACCAAAACTAACACAATGCCCCTAATCGCATCCCCCCCAAAAAAAGTTACAATACCACTAGCGCCGATCGCAGCAGCAGCCCCAGCCACAGCCCCAGCCACAATCCCAGCCTCAGCCCTAGTCGCCGCAATCGCAGTCGCAGCCACCGCAGCCACCGCCGCCGCCCCCGCATCCGCACCCCGCATCAATCCCATCAAAGCCCCAGCCAGCGTCACCGTCACCGCAGTCACCCCAGCCCTAGCAATCAAACTTCTCACCCGTCTGCGGCTTTGTCCCATTCTGGCACCCTGAAAATTTGCCCCCCTCAACATCGCCCCAGTGAAATTGCAGCCTCGAATATCGGAACCACTGAAATTAGCCCCTGACAAATCCAAGCCTTTAAAAGAGCGATTTCGTAAATTTTGGTGAGAAAAATTGAGATTTCCAGGTTCAATCATAGAGATTATATATTTAATATTTTTGATTTTAGATGAGAAATTTGAGATTTGAGAATAACCAACCAAGGTCATTTAAAATAAAGCCTGTGGTTTATATCGAAATTCCATGTCTGTCATCTCCGAATCTCCATTTTCCCCCGAAGAAATAGCCTCCGAAGGCATTAAGCCCGAAGAATACGAAGACATTGTACGACGTCTCAACCGCCACCCCAACAAAGCAGAATTGGGAATGTTCGGCGTCATGTGGAGCGAACACTGCTGTTACAAAAATTCGCGGCCGCTATTAAAACAGTTTCCCACAGAGGGCGATCGCATCCTCGTCGGGCCCGGAGAAAATGCCGGCGTTGTAGACTTAGGAAACGGACTGCAATTAGCCTTCAAAATCGAATCCCACAATCACCCATCAGCAGTCGAACCATTCCAAGGTGCCGCCACAGGAGTCGGAGGAATTCTCCGCGACATCTTTACAATGGGTGCACGCCCCATCGCCCTTTTAAATTCCCTACGTTTCGGCAACCTAGATGATAGCAAAACTCAGAGGTTATTCAAAGGCGTAGTATCGGGAATTTCCCATTACGGAAACTGCATCGGCGTACCCACAGTAGGTGGCGAAGTTTACTTCGATGCCGCCTATTCCGGCAACCCCTTAGTTAACGTCATGGCCTTGGGTTTAATGGAAACCCAAGAAATAGTTAAATCCGGTGCATCTGGAATCGGAAATCCCGTGCTTTATGTCGGTTCGACTACCGGGCGAGATGGCATGGGCGGTGCCAGTTTTGCCAGTGCCGAATTGACCGACAAATCCATGGACGATCGCCCCGCCGTGCAAGTAGGAGATCCGTTCTTAGAAAAATCCTTAATTGAAGCTTGTTTAGCAGCCTTCAAAACCGGTGCAGTCGTCGCCGCCCAAGACATGGGTGCAGCCGGAATTACTTGTTCCACATCAGAAATGGCCGCCAAAGGTGGAGTTGGAATTGAATTCGATCTAGACAAAGTTCCAGTCCGAGAAAGTGGCATGATTCCCTACGAATACCTGCTTTCAGAATCCCAGGAACGGATGTTATTTGTGGCCCATAAGGGACGGGAACAGGAATTAATCGATATTTTTCATCGCTGGGGATTGCACGCCGTCGTTGCGGGTACAGTAATTGAAGAGCCGATCGTCCGCATTCTATTTAAAGGCGAGATTGCAGCAGAAATAACCGCAACTGCGTTAGCAGATAATACGCCAATTTATCACCGAGAATTGTTGACACAACCGCCAGAATATGCTATAAAAGCTTGGGAATGGACGGCTGATTCCTTGCCAGAATGTACGCTGGCCGGCATTGAAATAGATGGAAATTTGCAAAATTGGAATCAGATTTTGCTCCAACTTTTAGATACTCCCACTATCGCTTCTAAACGCTGGGTTTATCGTCAATATGACCATCAAGTGCAAAATAATACTGTTGTTTTGCCCGGTGGTGCTGATGCTGCGGTTGTCAGATTGCGGCCGCTGGAACCGTGTCAAGAAAAACCCCCCCAACCCCCCCTTGCTAAGGGGGGGCTTCAAGAGCCAGAACCCGCCCTTACTAAGGGGCAAGAAGAACCCCCCCAACCCGCCCTTGCTAAGGGGGGGCTACAAGAGGAAGCACCCGCCCTTACTAAGGGGCAAGAAAAACCCCCCCAACCCCCCCTTGCTAAGGGGGGGCTACAAGAGGAAGCACCCGCCCTTACTAAGACGACGCTTCAAGAGGAAGCAGAGGGTATTCCCTTATTTAAGAAGGCACAAGGTAGAGAAACTCCCGAACTTTCTCCCCCCCTTAGCAAGGGGGGGCCGGGGGGGGTTATTCCCGGAGTTGCAGCCACGGTTGATTGCAATTCTCGTTACGTTTATCTCGATCCTTATGAAGGTGCAAAAGCCGTCGTAGCCGAAGCAGCCAGAAACTTAAGTTGTGTGGGTGCGGAACCGATTGCAGTTACAGATAATCTGAATTTTGGCAGTCCCGAAAAACCCATTGGATATTGGCAGTTAGCATCAGCTTGTCGCGGGATTGCAGATGCTTGTCGGGAGTTGAAAACACCTGTGACTGGTGGGAACGTTTCTCTTTACAATGAAACTATCGATTCTGATGGCAATCCTCAACCCATTTATCCAACTCCGGTAATTGGAATGGTGGGATTGATTGCTGATTTGACCAAGATTTGCGGTCAAGGTTGGCAAAATAAAGACGATTTAATTTATGTGTTGGGGATTGGAAAATCCGACGATGCTATTACCATGAATTCCACTGAAAATTCGTCATCTGAAAGTTCAAATCTCCTAACTTATCCTACTTTGGGAGGTTCGGAATATTTGGCATCAATTCACGGGATTATTGCCGGGAAACCGCCAACTATTAATTTTGAGTTAGAAAGGAAAGTGCAAGCAGTTTGTCGCGATGGCATTCAGCAAGGTTGGGTATGTTCTGCCCATGATGCTGCGGAGGGTGGAATTGCGATCGCCCTGGCAGAATCTTGTATCTCTGGTAAACTGGGTGCGGAGATTCATCTAGGCTGGAATTCGGCAAGTGTTAGCCGTTGGGATGAGGTTTTGTTTGGTGAAATGGGCAATTGCATTGTTGTTTCTGTCGCACCTAAAAATCAAGGAATTTGGGAAGCTTACCTGGAAGAACATTTGCCGAAAATGTGGCAAAAAATGGGTGTGGTTGGGGGTGCTGATTCGCCTTTGCGGGTGGTGAGTGCGGATAATCTAGGGTTGATTGAGGTGGGGATGGTTGATATGGGCGATCGCTTCTATAATGCGATCGAGCGTCGGATTGGATCTGTTTGATAACGTGAAGTTTCGATCCCCCTAAATCCCCCTTAAAAAGGGGGACTTTGAATAATCTTGTCCTCGCCTTAAAAAGGGGAACTTTGAATAATCTTGTCCTCGCCTTAAAAAGGGGAACTTTGAATAATCTTGTCCTCGCCTTAAAAAGGGGAACTTTGAATAATCTTGTCCTCGCCTTAAAAAGGGGGACTTTGAATAATCTTGTCCTCGCCTTAAAAAGGGGGACTTTGAATAATCTTGTCCTCGCCTTAAAAAGGGGGACTTTGAATAATCTTGTCCCCCCCTTCTTAAGGGGGACTTTGAATAATCTTGTCCCCCCCTTCTTAAGGGGGGCTAGGGGGGATCTCCGGGTTTAAAGTCAAAAAACCGGCGGTTGAAACCGCGTCTTGTCAAACAAAACCCGCCTACGCGGGTTAAGATTGTGATTTTAATCCCCCAATCTTTATGCTAATTTTAAAAATTATTATCATACCCAATTACGCAAAATCGACTTTACAGTTGATAACCCTAAATTCTAATATTTAAAATACAAATTGATGATTTAACTGAGAATGAAAGCACTGTGCCCCTATGGCCCGTCAGGACCAACAGATTAATTTTTTGTCAAAAAGGGCGATCGCACAGTGGTAAGCTACCAAAGGCATTAAAATACCTAAATCCGAGAAAAATTAAGATGTCAGCATTAAATGAAGTTCCCTTGCTGTTGCGGGCAGCCCGTGGTGAAACCCTAGAACGCCCTCCCGTCTGGATGATGCGCCAAGCCGGCCGCTACATGAAAGCCTATCGAGATTTGCGAGAAAAGTACCCATCTTTTCGCGAACGTTCCGAAATTCCCGAAGTTGCGATCGAAGTTTCTCTCCAGCCGTGGCGCGCATTTCAACCCGACGGCGTAATTCTGTTCTCCGACATTGTGACGCCTATGCCCGGTTTGGGCATCGATATGGATATCGCCGAAGGTAAAGGCCCGATTATCCACTCACCAATCCGCACTCAGCAGCAAATCGACGCACTGCAACCGCTGAATCCCGAAGAAAGCTTGCCTTTCATCAAAACTATCCTCAAATCCCTGCGCCAGGAAGTCGGCAACAAATCCACCGTGCTCGGCTTTGTCGGCGCGCCCTGGACTCTGGCCGCCTACGCCGTTGAGGGCAAAGGTTCTAAGGATTATGCGATTATCAAAAACATGGCATTTTCCGATCCAACTTTACTACATCAGTTGCTGTCAAAGTTTGCAGATGCGATCGCCGTTTACGTCCGCTATCAAATCGACTGTGGCGCCCAAGTAGTCCAAATGTTCGACTCCTGGGCTGGCCAACTTTCCCCCCAAGACTACGATACTTTTGCTCTACCTTACCAAAAACAAGTATTCCAACAAGTCAAAAAAACCCATCCCGACACGCCACTCATTCTGTTAGTCACTGGAAGTGCCGGCATCCTCGAACGTATGGCAACCTCCGGTGCCGATATTGTTAGCGTCGATTGGACTGTGGATATGGCCGATGCGCGCCGACGTTTGGGCCCCAACATGAACGTTCAGGGAAATTTAGATCCCGGTGTCTTGTTTGGCTCTCAACCGTTTATTCGCGATCGCATTCTTGATACCATTCGTAAAGCTGGCCCACGCGGGCACATCCTGAATTTGGGACACGGCGTCTTACCAGGAACACCGGAAGACAACGTGCGTTTCTTCTTTGAAACCGCCAAACAAGCCGACAAATTGCTCGCAGTTACTGCTTGAACTTGACAGGAATTAAAACCCAAAAAACCCTTGATTTACCATACTGGTTCCCCGGCTCTGCCTGGGAACCGATGTCCAGAGGCTCTGCCTCATTTGCTACCAGAAAAATTGGAGGCAGAGCCTCCGGATCTGCGTTACCAGGCTCTAGCCTGGTAACGAGGAAACTAGGAATAAATCCAAAACCCAATTCTCCCCCTTGCCCTCTCCCCTTCCCCTTCTGCAAATGAACGCCAAAAAAATTTTCATAACGGGTGCAAGTGGCTGTATTGGTCACTACATGACCGAAACTTTGATTCAAGACACAAACCACGAACTTTACTTATTAGTTCGGAACCCCGACAAGTTAAAATTTGACTGTAACGCCCGCCCCGGAATCAACATATTGCAAGGCGATATGCGAGATATCGAGCAATATGCCGAACTTCTCCAAACAATAGATGTGGCGATTTTAGCTGCGACTGCTTGGGGGGGAACTCAAGAAGTTTTTGATGTGAATGTCAACAAAACCCTCCGCCTGATTCAGTTACTTTCGCCACAAACTTGTCAACAAATAATTTACTTTTCAACTGCAAGCATTCTCGGCAATGATAATAATTTGCTCAAGGAAGCAGGGGAATTAGGTACTGATTATATTCGCTCGAAATATGAGTGTATGACTCAATTGTCTGAGTTACAAAATGTGCCTCCGATTACAGCACTTTACCCCACATTAGTCTTGGGCGGAGATGCCCATAAACCTGTTTCTCACCTTTCGTCAGGTATTCCACAAGTAGCAAAATGGATTGGTTTGATTCGTTGGTTGAAGGCAGATGGCAGTTTTCACTTCATCCACGGGGCTGATATTGCCACAGTAGTTAATTATTTAGTCGAACATCCGGCGGCTTCTGATGAACCGCGACATTTTGTGCTAGGAAATGCTCCGATTACAGCTAATCAAGCAGTAGAACAAGCTTGTGCTTATTTGAATAAAAAGATATTTTTTAGGATTACTCTGTCACTAGGGCTGGCGAATTTCTTTATTTGGCTGTTCCGAATTCAATTAGCTGCTTGGGATAGATTTTGTATTAGCTATCGCCATTTTACTTATCAAAATTTTGTCAATCCCGAAACTATTGGATTGCCGAGTTATTGCGGTACGATTGCCGATATGTTAAGGACTAGCGGGATTCCGGGGAAAGATATTAAAAGTTGACAGTTGACAGTTGACAGTTGACAGTTGACAGTTGACAGTTGACAGTTGATAATTGATAGTTGATAGCGAAAATCTGACATGGGTATTTGGTTTCGATGTAAGATAAGATGTCAGCATTTACAGGCGTTAACAGGAAATTAAAGCTAAAAATCTGGCTGATTTGTCTGTTATTTAGAGATACTTAGGGACCGATCGCCCTGAAATTATCTGCGATCGAGGTGCAAAATCTCGATTTTACAACTAACATGATATCTTCAGGGTCGATCGCACTCTCAATTCGCCAGGGCGATCGCAAGTCTGATACTAATGTGAGGTTTAACATACGATGCGAGTTTTACTGGTTTATCCCCTGTTTCCCAAAACATTTTGGTCCTACGAGAAAATTCTAGAATTAGTCGATCGCAAAGTGCTACTACCACCGCTGGGTTTGGTAACAGTAGCAGCTATCCTACCACAAGAATGGGAATTTAAGTTAGTCGATCGCAACATCAGACAAATCACAGAAGCAGAATGGGAGTGGGCAGAACTCGTCATTCTCTCAGCCATGATAGTCCAAAAAGAAGACTTGCTAGACATCATTCGCGAAGCCAAACGGCGCGGTAAATCCGTTGCTTGCGGCGGCCCCTACCCCACCTCCGTACCCGAAGAACCTCAAGCAGCCGGCATAGATTATCTGATTCTCGACGAAGGCGAAATCACCCTACCAATGTTCGTAGCAGCGGTAAACAGAGGCGAAACAAGTGGCATTTATCGATCGGACGGCATCAAACCCGATGTTACCACAACCCCAGTTCCCCGCTTCGACTTACTGGAATTAGACGCCTACGACTCCATGTCAATTCAATTTTCCAGAGGCTGTCCATTCCAGTGCGAATTCTGCGACATCATCGTCCTCTACGGGCGCAAACCCCGCACCAAAAACCCCCAACAACTAATCGCAGAATTAGACAGCCTTTACAACCTAGGCTGGCGGCGCGGCGTGTTCATGGTAGACGACAACTTTATCGGCAACAAACGCAGCGTCAAGCTATTGCTAAAAGACTTAAAAATCTGGCAAGAAGAACACAAATTCCCCTTTACTTTCAACACAGAAGCCTCCATCGATTTAGCCCAAGACCAAGAATTGATGGAGATGATGGTAGCTTGCAATTTCAATGCAGTATTTCTAGGGATTGAAACTCCCGATGAAGAAAGCCTGCAAATGACCAAAAAATTCCAAAATACCCGAAATTCCCTGATAGAATCCGTAGAGTTGATTGCAAAAACAGGTTTGCGAGTAATGGCCGGATTCATCATCGGATTTGACGGCGAAAAACCCGGTGCCGGTCAGCGGATTGTAGACTTTGCCGAAGCAGCAGCCATTCCCAGTACAACCTTTGGAATGCTGCAAGCTTTGCCCCACACTGCATTGTCCCACAGACTCGCCAAAGAAGGGCGACTGCGCGACAAATCTGGTAATCTCAACCAGACTACTTTAATGAACTTCATTCCCACGCGGCCCTTAGAAGATATTGCGAGGGAGTATGTCCAAGCATTTTCTGATGTATACGATCCCCAGAAATATTTAGACCGAACTTATCGGCATTTCTTAATGTTAGGCGCACCCACAGCCAAGATACCCGCTCGAATTCCGAGTTTGATCGATTTGCGGGCGCTGCTAACAGTGGTTTGGCGACAAGGAGTCAAGCGTAACACTCGCTGGAAATTCTGGCATCATTTGTTCAGCATTCTCAAGCGCAATCCTGCGGTTTGGGATCATTACTTGACTGTGTGTGCTCACAACGAGCATTTTCTGGAATACCGTCAGATTGTGCGAGATGAAATTGAAGCTCAATTAGCTGAGTTTTTGGCTAATGAATCTCAAACAGTATATCAACAACCTGTAGCTGGGGAAAAAGAAGTGCAAGTCGTTTAGGGTGGGAAGATTTGAATATTCTCCCATATATATAGCAACCGCCAAGGCCATTAACGTGCTTTGTTTCTTGCTCCCTTCGACTCCGCTCAGGGAGCAAGAAACAAAGCGCCTTGGCGACCGCTATATAGCAATCCTTAATGAGTCGCAAAGTTTTTTACCCCACCCCAACCCTCCCCTTAGTAAGGGGAGGGAGTAAGAAATTCACAAATGATTTAGGATTGCTATATCTCTCTGCGTTCTCTGCGTCCTCTGTCGTTAAAGCATAATGCCTAAGTCCTGTTACCGTTTCACCAACTTCTTAGACACCTTCCGCAAGCGAATTGATTTCGGTGTTACTTCCACCAATTCATCCTGGCCAATGTACTCCAAAGCACGCTCCAAACTCATATCGACTGGTGCTTGCAATTGTGCCAATTCTTCACCGCCAGATGCGCGGTGGTTTGTCAACTGCTTCGACTTGCAAATATTCAGCTCCATGTCGTCATCTCGGTTGTTTTCTCCGATAATCATCCCTCTGTAAACCTTGGTTCCGGGGGTAATGAAAAATACGCCGCGGTCTTCAGCATTTTTCAGTGAATAAGTAGTTGCAGTTCCTTCTTCAAAGGAAATCAATACGCCGTTGCGACGGGCGACAATTTCTCCACCGAGGGGGCGATAGTCGAGGAAGCTGTGGTTCATAATTCCAGCGCCGCGAGTCAAGCGCATAAACTCGCCTCGGAATCCAATCAAACCGCGGGCGGGGACTGAAAATTCGATTTGGGTGCGGCCGGTGCTGCTGACGTGCATATCTTGCATTTCTGCTTTCCGCTGACCGAGGCGTTCGATGCAGCCGCCGACTGCTTCTTCGGGTACGTCTAACACCAAACATTCAAAGGGTTCGCAGGGACGACCGCCGACTTCGCGGAAGATTACTTGCGGCTGGGATACTTGGAATTCGTATCCTTCGCGACGCATATTTTCGATCAGGATTCCGAGGTGGAGTTCGCCACGGCCGGATACTAGGAATTTGTCGGGGGAGTCGGTTTCTTCGACGCGCAAGGCGACGTTGGTTTGGAGTTCTCGCATTAGTCGATCGCGCACTTGTCGCGATGTTACCAAAGTACCTTCTTGACCGCAGAATGGCGAGTCGTTCACCGAGAAAGTCATCTGCAAAGTCGGTTCGTCTACCTTAATTAAAGGTAGCGCTTGCGGGTCGTTGGGACAGGTAATTGTCTCGCCAATATAGGCATCAGCAAAACCAGCCACGGCGACGAGATTACCAGCAGAAGATTCTGCGATATCAATCCGCTTCAGGCCTTCAAAGCCCATCAATTTACTGATTTTGGATTTGACAAGGGCGCCGCTTTCGGTGATCAAGACGGCTTGTTGACCGACTCTAATCGTGCCGTTGTGGATGCGGCCGATGACGATACGACCGACGTATTCTGAGTAATCTAAGGTGGTTACTTGCAGTTGCAGTGGCTTTTCGGCGTCGCCTACGGGGGGTGGTACGTGGTCGAGGATTTCTTCAAAGAGGGGCTTCATATCTACGCCTTCGTCTTCGAGGTGTTTTTTGGCGTAACCGCTTAGGCCGGAACCGAAGAGATAGGGAAATTCGCACTGATCGTCGTCAGCACCTAGTTCGAGGAATAGATCCAAGACTTTATCGACGGCTTTGTGGGGGTCTGCTCGATCGCGATCGATTTTATTCACAAAGACGATCGGGCGCAAGCCCTTTTCCAGGGCTTTTTTGAGCACGAAGCGGGTTTGCGGCATCGGGCCTTCGTTGGCGTCTACGATCAGCAAACAACCGTCTACCATGCCGAGAACTCGTTCGACTTCGCCGCCGAAGTCCGCGTGTCCGGGGGTATCGACGATGTTGATCAGGGTTTCTTTGTATCGGACAGCGGTATTTTTGGAAAGGATAGTAATGCCGCGCTCGCGCTCGATATCATTGGAGTCCATGACGCAATCTGGGACTTCTTCCCCTTCGCGGAAGACCCCGGACTGTCTGAGAAGAGCGTCCACAAGGGTGGTTTTGCCGTGATCGACGTGAGCAATGATAGCAACGTTGCGAATGGGAAGACTCATAATGCGTCTGGGACGTTAAACGGATTTAACTAAAGATTTCTTAATAATTGTAGCGCATTAAGTCAAGGGGCGATCGGGTGGCTGTAATATTCGAGGGCGATCGTCGCTAGAATCAAGGTTACTCCTGGACGCAGCCTCTAGGCTGTTGTTAGGATCTAAGATTCTTCGGTTCCCTCAGAATGACATAATTATGTTCTTGATCCGTCCAAGACTAAAGGTTATGGAAGTACAGCCGAGGGAAATTCGACGTTATATCAAACCAAACGGCACAGTTCCTTTTGCGGAATGGTTGGCTGCCCTGCGAGATGTTAACGCTAAAATTAGAATTGATAAGAGGCTTCTGCGGGTTAGAAATGGCAATTTAGGGGACTGTCGCTCAGTTGGCGAAGGAGTCTACGAGTTAAAAATTGACTATGGGCCTGGCTACCGAGTCTACTTTGGACAAGCAGGAGTCACTATTGTGCTTATTCTGTGTGCTGGGGATAAAAGCACTCAAGACCAAGACATTGTTAGAGCTAAGGAATACTGGAAAGATTATGAAATACGCGAAAGTGCCGACCAGTGATAGCTATCATGACTCTAAAATTTCCAATCTTAAAGATCCCAACTATTCTGCTGCTTACCTGTCACTGATTTTTGATGAAGAGGAAGAAGGCGATTTAGAGATGGGAATAATGCGACAAGTTCTGAGAGATGTATTTGAAGCTCTTGGAGAACCAATTATGTCTGCGGAGGATGCGAAATTGTATCTGGAAAAATTAGATGTTTTGTTGCCGCAATCCGGGATTGTGACTATTTATGCTTTGGCTAATTGGCTGAAGGTTTTGGGATTGAAGTTATCTGTTGCGGTTGCTGAGGATGAAGGGGAAGAGTCAAGTGCTGTTAGTGCTGTTGAGTTGGTGGAGGTTGCTAATGTTTGATTTTGGGCGATCGCCCGTATGATGATTTACGAGTAGTTGCGATCGCATTTATGGAAGTACAACCAAGGGAAATTCAGCGTTATATTACCCCAGACGGTAGAAATCCTTTCGCAGAGTGGCTCAGTTCCCTGCGAGATTTGAATGCAGTAGTTAAAATTGAGCAAAGGCTCGATCGAGTTCGTTTGGGGAATTTAGGAAACAGCAAGTCTGTGGGCCAAGGAGTCTACGAATTGAAAATTGACTTTGGGCCGGGATATCGAGTCTATTTTGGACAAGTGGAAACAACCATAGTGCTTCTGCTATGTGGTGGGGATAAAAGCAGTCAAGAACAAGATATTCGTAAAGCTAAGGAGTATTGGAAAGAATATGAAGAATTCAAAAATGCCAACGAGTGATAGCTACCAGGATTATTTGATTGAAGCCCTCAAGGATAAAGTACACGCTGCTGCTTATCTAACAGCGCATTTGGAAGATGATGAGCCTGAAGCTGGTTTGCTCAGACTCGGACTTAGCAATGTATTTGAAGCTTTGGGAAAACCAAATATGTCAGCAAATGAGATCTCATTGCACCTGGCAAAATTAGATAGTTTGTTGTCACAAAATGGCATGGCGACAATTTATGGTTTGGCTAATTGGCTGAATGCTCTGGGATTAAAGTTATCTGTTGCGGTTGCTCAAGAAGATGAAGGGGAAGAGAAAATTTCTGTTAGTGATGTTCAGTTGGTGGAGGTTGGTAAGGTTTGATTTCGGTCGTTAGCGCAGCCCTCCGAGAGGATCGGCCATATTATGATTGGTGAGTAGTTGCGATCGCACTTATGGAAGTACAACCAAAGGAAATTCAGCGTTACGTCAAGTCAGACGGTCATATTCCTTTCGATGAGTGGTTTTATGCTCTGCGGGATTCTCAAGCCAAACTCAGGATTAATGTCAGATTGAAGCGAGTTAGTACAGGTAATTTCGGAGACTACCGCCCAGTGGGAGAAGGAGTCTGGGAATTGAAAATTAATTTTGGTCCAGGCTACCGGGTCTATTTTGGACAAATAGAAACAACTATAGTGCTTCTCCTGTGTGGAGGGGATAAAAGCACTCAGGACGAAGATATTCGTACAGCCAAGAAATATTGGACTAAATACAGGAGTCAAGACAATGGTTAAAAGTGTACCTTACCATCCGTTTCTAATTGAACAGCTCAAAGATCCAGTATATGCAGCGGGCTACCTGACACTATTCTTGAATGAGCAAGAAGAGGGAGATTTGGAGATTGGTATTTTCCCATCAGCTTTGAAAGAGGTATTTGAAGCTCTTGGGGAACCAAATATGTCAGATGAAGAGGCTAAATTGCATCTTGACAAATTAGATGTTTTGTTGTCACAGAATGGAATGGCAACTATTTATGCTTTGGCTAATTGGCTGAATGTTTTGGGATTGAAGTTATCTGTTGCGGTTGTTGCTGAGGATGAAGGGGAAGAGTCAGATTCTGTTAGTGCTGTTGAATTGGTGGAGGTTGGTAAGGTTTGATAGGGCGATCGCCTTTATGATGATCTACGAGTAGTGGCGATCGCACTTATGGAAGTACAACCAAGGGACATTCAGCAGTACAAGATACCGGATGGCAAAATTCCTTTTTCGGAGTGGTTGGAATCTCTCCGAGACTTTAAGGGTAAAGCCAAGATTGTGAAAAGGCTTGAGCGGGTTAGCGAGGGTAATCTGGGAAATGCTCGATCGCTCGGAGAGGGAGTCTGGGAATTTAAAATTGACTTTGGGCCGGGCTACCGCGTCTATTTTGGACAAGTAGAAACAACTATAGTGCTTCTCCTGTGTGGCGGAGATAAAAGCACTCAAGAGCAAGATATTAGCAAAGCCAAGCAATATTGGACAGAATATAGGAGCCGAAAAAATGTCTAATGAAAGTTTACCTTACCATCCCTTGAAAATTAAATCTCTCAAAGATCCCTTATTTGCGGTGGCTTATCTCACAGAGATATTTGAGGAAGAAGAGGGTGATTTAGAGACGGGAATAATGCGAAAAGCGCTTCGAGATGTATTTGAAGCTTTTGGAGAACCAAATATGTCAGCAGATGAGGCTAAATTACACTTGGAAAAATTAGATAGTTTGCTGTCACAGAATGGAATGGCGACTATTTATGCTTTGGCTAATTGGCTGAATACTCTGGGATTGAAGTTATCCGTTGCGGTTGTTCAAGAGGATGAAGGGGAGGAGTCAGATTCTGTTAGTGCTGTTGAGTTGGTCGAGGTTGCTAAGGTTTGATTGGGTGCGATCGCCCATATTATGATCTACGAGTAGTTGCGATCGCATTTATGGAAGTACAACCAAGGGACATTCAGCGTTACACGACACCAGACGGCAAAGTTCCTTTCTCGGAGTGGCTTGACTCCCTCCGCGATATCAAGGCAAAATTTAAGATTGACGGGCGACTCGATCGAGTTCAGGAAGGCAATCTGGGAGATTATCGTTCCGTGGGAGAAGGTGTCTGTGAGTTGAGGATAAATTATGGCCCTGGCTATCGGGTCTATTTTGGACAAGTAGAAGAAACAATTGTACTTTTGTTGATAGGTGGGGATAAAAGCACTCAAGAGCAAGATATCCGCAAGGCCCAAAAATACTGGACAGATTATAGGAGTTAAGACAATGACAATGCCTAAGAGTTTACCTTATCACCCCTATAAAATTTCAAATCTCAAAAATCCGGCATATTCTGCTGGCTACCTTACAGAGATATTTGAGGAAGAATCAGGCGATTTGGAATTAGGAATAATGCGAAAAGCGTTCAGAGATGTATTTGAGGCTCTTGGAGAACCAAATATGTCAGCAGATGACGCTAAATTGCATCTGGAAAAATTAGATAGTTTGCTGTCACAGAATGGAATGGCAACTATTTATGCTTTGGCTAATTGGCTGAAGGTTTTGGGATTGAAGTTAACCGTTGCAGTTGCTCAAGAGGAGGAAGGGGAAGAGGAAAGTTCTGTTAGTGCTGTTGAGTTGGTGGAGGTTGCGAAGGTTTGATAGTGCGATCGCCCGCAGAACCAAGATCGGGTAATATAGATTTATGAAGTAGCCACGGCTTGACATGAAACTACCCGATCGCATCACAACTTATAAATACCCGATTAAAAGTCACGTAGAAATCGAAGCGGAGTTTAATAGCCTCGTAGAAGAATGGCGCGACCAGACAAGGATGCTGTCATTAGTTACACAAAAGTCAATGAACCCAGCTTATCAGAGAATTATTGGCATGGGACAACCTATTGTACCCTTGATTTTTCGGGATCTCGAACAAAAACCAGATCATTGGTTTTGGGCGTTGAGAGCAATTACTGGTGATAATCCGGTAAAACCAGAACAGCGTGGTCGAATGAAACAAATGGCTCAAGCATGGATACAATGGGGAAAAGAACACGGCTATGAATGGTAGGCTGCAATATCGTAAAATCTTGAGATTTCCTAATCTAGAGAATACTGAATATGAAGTAACAAGTGAAGAAACAGTTGATTATAATTGCTTTGCTTTCGTGGCTGGCGAAGAGGACTGTAGATGGGACCCGGTAGACCCAGATGGATACTGGCCCGATGGTGTACCAAGAGAGTTAACGTTGGATGCTTTTGTCAAGGCTTATCAAACTATTGGATATGAATGTTGCGATAATGGTGACATTGAACCGGGATTTCAAAAGATAGCAATATACACCTATAATGGTGAAACACAGCACGCTGCAATACAAACAGAGAATGGTATGTGGAAAAGTAAATTAGGGGATTGGGAAGATATCAAACATGAATTAAAAGGGTTAGAAAATCCTAATTATTATGGGGTGGCTCAACAAATTCTAAAACGACCTATAAATCTACTACAGTAAATCGCATTACAACTTATAAATATCGGAAGTTGGTAATGTTTGATTGGGGCGATCGCCTTTATGACTATTAGACATCTCCAATAATTATTGTGGAACAGGCATCTTGCCTGTTCAAGACAGGCAATTATTGCGATGACTATTGACTTGTTGTTAATTTTAGGGTAGCATTATGTCACAGCAAGAATTAGATTTATCATCCTTAAGTGCGAGAGTATTGCAGCTTGAAGAAAACCAAGTTGTTCTGAAAAGATATATCGCCAAACTTAAGCAGCAGTTACAATCCCATGAGCAACTATTTAACGATCGCCCTGAACCGCGACAGCTAGAAAGTTTGATGGAGCAAGTTGCAACAATTCAACAGCGGTTAAATTTAGAAATAGGGGAGAAATCAATTATTTCTGAGCCGCCGATTCAGCTTGACACTCAGGCTGAAAATAAAGATTTTCAGTATCAGCTAGTATTCGATCGCCCTCACAGTCGCGCTGTGTTGATGGAGGCGCTATCAGTAGCACAAGAGCGGCTGATTATTGTTTGCCCTTGGCTCAATTGTAACAGCATTAATGATGAATTGCTGCAAAAATTTAGGGATTGCTTGAACCGAGGATGTTCGATCGATATTGGTTGGGGTTATCTGGGCGATCGGCAAAATATCGGCAAGGGATGGCGCTACAATGCTTTACCAGATTTGCAAGAATTAGAAGGTGAATATCCAAATCAATTTTCTCTCGTTTTATTGGGAACTCACGAAAACTTTTTAGTCTGTGATTCCAGTTTTGCGCTGTTGGGGAGTCATAATTTGCTGACGAATAGCGACCAAAGTGCAGAGAAAGAAGTGGGAATACGCACCAATGATTGCCAAATTGTCAAGCAATTAATTGAGCGATTTGACAGCAGCGAAGTATTAGATGAGGAGGAGATAGAAAGGCGGTTTGTCGCGAGTTCGGATTACTTGGATCGAGCGGATTATTTGGAAGGATTGGCGGTGGATGCTGAAGATATTGCTTTAGAGGATAGCTGTGAGGATGTGGAGGATGAGTCTGAAGAATGTCTGGAACCTGTGGTTAGTGTTGAGGAGTTTTTGCGGCGTTACACTGAGGGAGAAAGGGATTTTACGGGGATTAATTTAGCGGGTGCTGATTTGAGCGGTAAATCTCTAAATTATGGTGTTAACTTGAGTAATGCTAATTTAGTCAAAGCCAACCTTTCTCTGGCTGATTTACGCTCAGCCAATCTCAATCAATCTAATTTATCTAATACCAACCTTTCTAATGCTGATTTACGCTCAGCCAAGCTGAATCAAGCAAACTTAGCCAAAGCCAACCTTTCTCTGGCTAATTTATCCAGCGCTTATCTGAATCAAGCAAACTTAGCCAATGCCAATCTTTCTCAGGCTGATTTATGCTCAGCTAAATTAGAAAAAGCCAATTTAAGGAAGGCAAGTTTAAGAGCAGCTAAACTAGAATATGCAAATTTCAGTGAGGCTGATTTGAATGGTGCAAACCTCAGCGGAGCTAAACTTAGTCAACAAACAAAATTCACCAGTGCAAACCTCGGTCAAGCTAACTTGAGCGGGCTATCCTTGAGGAAAGTAGACATGATAAATGCTGATTTGACGAATGCAAATCTGAGCAAGACTAACCTTTTAGAAGCAAATCTTGATGGAGCAAATCTCAAGGGTATTCAGCTTCAAGGAGCGATTTACAATGAAGCAACTTTATTTCCTACTGATTTCGATCCTGTGAAAGCGGGCGTTTACTTAATTGCTCCTTATGTATCGCTACCAAATGCCGATCTAACTGGTAGGGAATTGAGCAGTGTTAACTTGATGGGAGCCGATTTGCAAGGAGCAAATTTGAGTTCAACACAACTGAATTATTCCGATTTGAGAGGTGCGAATTTGAGTGGGGCCAAACTTCAGGGAGCAAACCTTGATAACACAAATTTGGGCGGAGCTAATTTGAGGCTGGTTAACTTGAGCAATGCGAGATTATCTGAGGCTGATTTAACCACAGCAGACTTAACCGAAGCTGATTTGCGGCAAGCATATTTATGTGGTGCAGAACTGGGTGGTGCTGACCTAATTTCAGCAGACCTCCGCGCAGCAGATTTAAGTTATGCAGACTTATCTGGCGCTAACTTAACAAATGCCAAAATAGGCGGTGTTAACTTGGAAAATACTAAATTCACCGGTGCAATTATGCCAGATGGCTCTACTCACGAATAATCAGGATTTGACCACAGAGAACGCAGAGGGTACAGAGGAAGGGAAGAGTGAGATAATGTTGATGAAGAGAGGATATGATATGACAGGTTTGCAGCAGCCCACAAGCGCAACTGCAAACCCCAAACTACAAAACCCCTTTAGAACTCGGAATCCGACTCGCGCGCCGTGGATCGATCGCCACAGCCATCCGCAAAGCCCGCGCAAACGCCTTAAACGCCGCTTCCACAATGTGATGGGAATTTCCACCCTGCAACTGTCGAATGTGCAGTGTCATTTGAGTGTGGTTCACCACCGCCGAAAAAAACTCTTTCACTAACTCCGTATCGTAAGTACCAATCCGTTGATTTGGAATCTGCAAATTGTAACTTAAGTGAGGCCTTCCCGAAAAATCTAGGACTACCTCAACTAAAGCTTCATCTAGCGGGGCGATGAAGTGGCCGAAACGAGAAATGCCCGATCGATCCCCGACAGCTTTTGCCAAGGTTTGTCCTAACGTAATTCCTACATCCTCGTTCGTGTGATGATCGTCAATGGCTAAATCCCCGATCGCCTGGACATCCAAATCAATCAATCCGTGGGAAGCAATCTGATCCAACATATGATCTAAAAATGGAATTCCTGTCGCCGCTTTACAAGTTCCCGAACCATCGAGATTGAGGCTAACATTGACATCCGTTTCCAGTGTCGTGCGCTTCACCGAAGCAGCCCTCAGCAGGCTAACTGAATTTACAGGAGGAACAGAAGCGCGATCGATTGTTTCCATACTTTGCAATTTGTCATTCATTAGTAATTAATTAGTAATTTGGGATTAACAGGGCGGCGCAGTTAACAGTCAACAGTTAACAGTCGTTCCCTGAGCGTAGTCGAAGGGTCAACAGTCAACTGTTTGCAAGCTATTACATTCCCATGATTTCGTAACCGGCATCTACATACAAAATCTGACCCGTAATCCCGCTAGCCATACTGCTGCATAGAAAAGTCGCAGCATTTCCTACTTCCTGTTGAGTCACCGTGCGCCGGAGGGGGGCGACTTCCTCAACGTGGTGGATCATGTCCAGAATGCCGCCAACTGCTGACGAAGCCAAAGTCCGAATTGGGCCAGAAGAAATTCCATTTACCCGAATATTTAACGGACCGAGTTCTGCCGCCAAATAGCGGACATTCATTTCTAATGCTGCTTTAGCAATTCCCATCACGTTATAATTGGGAATTACTCGGACACCGCCCAGATAAGTCAAGGTGATAATACTGCCACCTTCCGCCATCAGGGGTTTAGCCGCCGCACAAAGCCGTACTAGGGAGTAAGCACTAATATCCAAAGCATTAGAGAAGCCTTGGCGCGAAGTGTTGGTGAAGTCTCCCGATAGTTCGTCCTTGCCGGCAAAGGCCAAACAGTGAACCAGAATATCTAACTTGCCCCACTTGTCGGCGATCGTCCCAAAAGTAGACTCAATTTCGCTTTCGTTTTGGACATTGCAGGGCAAATACAGACTGGGATTGAGGGGTTCTACGAGTTCAGCGACTTTGCGCTCGTGCTTGCCTTTCTCGTCCTTCAAATAAGTTATGCCAAGATTGGCTCCTGCTTTGTGGAGTTGCTGAGCAATGCCCCAGGCGATCGAGCGATTGTTGGCAATGCCCGTAACAAGAGCATTTTTTCCGGTCAAATCTATCATCTGTAGTTTATCTAGAAGCAACTTGCACCGTTCTCGTTGGCTAGATTCAACGACGCCACCTATTTAGACACAACTGATTGAAATATCACTGATTGAGACACAATTGAGACACAACTGAGACACAATTAAGATTAATTTGGCTGTGGAGCTACTTGGGGGCGGAATTGAAAAAGTTAAGAGAAGGGCTAGATTTAATCATACAGTGTGTGTTTACCTTAACATTAGATGGAAGTAACTGAATCCCCGGATACAGGAGTTTGGGAAGTATATTTACTCAATAATGTTAATCCTCAAGTTACAGAGCATTGATTAGTATAAAGGATCAGGTCGTGACCCATGATAGACCGCTAGCAGCCGTGTTCCGCCAAATCAGCGGCGGGGCGTTTCCACCCATTGTGGAAACCTTTGAACGGGGCAAGACAATTTTTTTCCCTGGAGATCCGGCTGAGCGCGTCTACGTTCTCATTAAAGGTGCTGTTAAGCTCTCCAGGGTATATGAAGCAGGAGAAGAAATTACTGTTGCTCTTCTCCGCGAAAATAGCGTATTTGGGGTGCTGTCTCTGATTACAGGACACCGCTCTGACAGGTTTTACCACGCCGTAGCTTTTACGCCGGTGGAATTGATCTCATTGCCGATCGAACAAGTGGAAAAAGCCCTCAAGGAAGACCCAGAACTATCGATGGTGATGCTGCGGGGATTGTCTTCTCGGATTTTGCAAACTGAGATGATGATCGAAACGTTGGCCCACCGAGATATGGGTTCGAGATTGGTCAGCTTTTTGCTGATTCTGTGCCGGGATTTTGGTATGCCCGGTACTGAAGGGATTACGATTGATTTAAAGTTGTCTCATCAGGCGATCGCAGAGGCGATCGGCTCAACGCGAGTAACGGTGACTCGCTTGCTGGGGGATCTCAGACAAGAAAAAATGATCTCGATCCACAAGAAAAAGATCACAGTCCATAACCCGGTGGCTTTAGGCCAGCAATTCACTTGACGCCGAGAGACTATAGGATTTGGGATTCAATCCCAAATCCCAAATTCGTAACCAGCCTAAATGATTTGTGTAATTTTTATAGGGGCAATCCCACGCCCGGTTGCCCCCATCGGTCAGGGGTACGCACGCACCATCCACTACCCCTAGATATTTGCTCGATGATTTAGAGAAGCTATGGAATCGGAATGACTGCTGGATACATCCTAGTATTTGTAATTTTAATTTTGGGGGGTGTGATCGCTACTGTCAGCGATCGCCTTGGGACAAAAGTCGGCAAGGCCAGATTAAGTTTATTCAAACTTCGCCCCCGCGATACTGCTGTTGTGGTGACAGTGATGGCTGGTAGCATTCTGTCAGCCACAACTCTTGGCATCTTGTTTGCTACCAGCAAGCCGCTTCGCACAGGGGTTTTTAGAATAGATGAAATTCAAAAAAGACTCAATAACGCCCGCAGAGAACTCAATCTGGCCACTGAAGAAAAAAAACGAGTTGAAACTGAATTAAGCCAAGCTAGGGCTGCTCAAGCCCAAGCTAAGGCCAATTTAGAAGAGATTAATCGTTCGTTGCAAATGGCTAATGCCGAGCAAGCCGAGACCCAAACCAAATTAAAGTCCCTGCGAGCCCAACTCAATAATGTCGAAGCTGCCAAGTCTAAAACTCAAGAGCAACTGAGTCAGGTAGAAGCGGCTAAATCTCAAACCGAAAAACAGCTTGCGACAATGGAAGCTGCTAAGTTGCGCACTGAAGAACAACTGACGATTGTGGAAGTAGCCAAAGCCAGCACACAAGCTCAGCTCGATCGCACTGAAAATCAATTGAAAACAGTTTCTACTCAAAAAACAGCTTTAGGCTCAGAAATCACCCAACTACAAACCGAACGACAACAGTTAATTGAACAACGAGAACGAGTAAAAACTCAAATTACCCAACGGGACAAAGAAATTGCCCAGCGGGACAAAGAAATTGCCAAACGAGAGGGAGAAATTGCCAAGCGGGACCAGGAAATTGGATCGCGCAACGAACTAATTGCTCAACGAGACAAGGAAATTGCCCAGCGGGTTCAAAATCTAGCCGATCGCGATCGAGCTATAGTCGAGCGAGACAAAGTAATTGCCGAAAGAGAAGCTCTCTTAGAAACCCTAGCAGAACAACAAACACAACTGGAACAGCAACAAGCTTTATTGCAACAGCAAGTACAAGTTTTAGAAAGAGACTTTCAGGCAATTCGCGAGGGGACTGTTGCCATCAGACGCGGCCAAATTTTAGCTGCGGGAGTTGTTAGCATCGCCGAACCCGCCTTAGCCAGTCGCGCCATCGATCGACTATTGCAAGAAGCAAATAAAACCACTGTCGGACTCATGCAGCCTGGAAATACAAAGGTAAAAGAGCAGATAGTTCAAATTACCAATGCCGAAATTGAACAACTCATTAATCAAATAAAAGACGGTCAAGATTATGTAGTCAGAATAGTCGCCGGCGCTAACTACCTGCGGGAAGAAAAGCGCATCAAAGTATTTGCCGAAGCCGAAATCAATCGAGTTGTATTCCGGGCTGGAGATGTGATTGCAGGAGTTTCTATCGATCCCGTCGTCTTAAAAGATGAACAGGTAAGACAGCAGTTGCAGCAATTAATTGAAGCTTGCCAATTTCGCGCTCGTTTGATTGGTGTTGTCGGCGGTAGAGTCCAAGTTGCCGATAATCGGATTGAAACAGTGGCTAGTTTTGTCGATCGCCTCAAACAATACGATAAACCTTTGGAGGTTCAGGCGATCGCGGCAGATGTTACATACATCGCTGGGCCGCTTAAGATAGATTTAGTTGCTATTCAGAATGGAGTGGTTGTTTTTCGGACTGGAAAGCAACCACCGGGAGGCGGAGACATGAAAGTTAAATAATAAGTGCGATCAACTTTTTGGGTTACAGTAAGAACTGGAGTATAACCCACCTGTACAACTGATTTTCAACCAATTATCACCTAAATTTTCATTAATTATCGTAGTAATTCTATGGTCATAACCTATATAATCATCAAATCCCCCATTTTTTAGCAAATAAACTAAAACTTCTTGGCATTTTTGCCCTTCATGTTCATCTGGGTAATATACCTTTACTGTAATTAGTACTCTATCTGCTGATATCCCTAACTCTTCTCTTTCTGTAAAAGTTTTAACTTTTTCTTCTTGATTGTCCTCCGAATTTCTGAGAGTATTTATAATCAAAGAGTTTTCGTCTGATTCGTTCCAATCAAAAGAATGCCAATTAAAACCTACATATCCATACTCCCATATAATATTCTTACTTAACATTTTTACGCAACCGAAAAATTGTGGTTTTATAGCCTTCCTTTGAAGATGCTCGAAGTATTGAAAACGAGACACAAGAACAATTTCGTCGTGTTTCAATCCCAGTACCTTAACTATGTTACTTTGGGGATTAAAACAGACAATTGGAACATAAAAGTCTTGTCCCTCAACACTAAACTTGCTATCGCAAAAACTCGTACTTAGTATCACCTCGGTTTTATAGTACCGGGATGTAAGCATATTATTTTGACTCATGAATTCTTTGTAGAACAATCCCCATCCTTCTTCCCTAAGCCTTTGATTTAATTCACAAGCTTTTCTCGGTGTTATTGGGAAATCTATATTATGTATTTTAGTGTTCCCTTTTACGCTTGTTGGTTTATTTTGAGAAGTAGGCTTCCTATAATTAGGAGTTTGCTTGCGGCGTTTTGCTTTTCCCATGTCAATATCCTCTTCCCATAGTTCTTTCTATATCTTGTACAACTTGTTCAACAGCACCAACAAAACTTAAATCTTTGCGCCAGTAATGACACCCAAGAGAAGCACCTAAAACTGTCTCAACAAAATCATCAGAAGTATGCATCAAGTTTCTTGTAAGCACTGTGACGATTGTGGAGCGGAACTCTTCAATCTGTGCCGGGGTATATTCAGCATACTCAGGATTACCGGAACGACCAACATCAACAACTTTAATCCTTACCATGTTGTGACTATCACCTTGTACCTGCGTTTTGATATCTGAAGAGAGCGATTCTGGCTTGACTACTTTTATTTTCCCTACAGGAGAATTTGCTATAACTTTTCCGTTAGAATCTGCTATTATTATTGTATCAAGGGGACGACCTAGTGTCTTGAGATAAGATTCATTTTCATCGCCAGCTATAGCTAAAGAATATATTTGGTCATAATGGTATGACAAATTATGATCGGAATGGTATTGACGGCCATTCCACATTTTTGGGTATAAGTAAGTGCAAATTTTTATGCACGCAAAAGCCATTCTGTATTCTCGAAATAGACATAATAGCTTGGCAAGACCGTACCAAAGCATGAACCATGTTTGATAATGAATATTTTCCAGTCTCTATGATTTGCGGTAAACTGTTTCTTGAGCCTCTCCTGCTTAATTATTTATTCTTTATGAAGATAATTAATTAGGAGAAACTTCAATGACTTCAGCTAGCATCTGTGAGTTAGACAGTCAGTCAGGTGCGTCCCCATCTGAAATCTGCAAATTCCATCAAAAATCTCACAGCGACGCACCTGACAAAAACGAAAATCCCTCAAACCTGGTTTATAATAATTGAAATATGCTAAGGTCGAACATCAGGAAGGATAAAAAATATGACCCTCAATCTTCCTCTTCCCGATTCAATTCAAAAATTTATTAACGAACAAGTAGCAATCGGAGGCTACAGTAATGCAGCGGAATACATCTTGCACCTAATTCGTCAAGAACAAGCAAAAGCCGCGCGGGTTGAGTCGTTACTCTTGGCTGGTTTGGATAGTGGCAATTCTCTAGAGATTACGGATGATTGGTGGGAGCAAAAACGCGCCCATTTGGTGCAGAAACTTGACCAACAGCAGCCATGACTAAACGTATTGTCATTACACCAATAGCAAGTCAAGATTTAGACGAAAATTTTGCTTATATTGCTCAAAATAATCTTGATGCTGCGTTGCGTTTTTTTGATTCAGCACGTCAGACATTTGCGAGATTGGCTCAAATGTCGGGAATGGGTCGCTTGTATCCGGTGCAAAATCCACGTTTAGAGGGTTTGCGAAGGTTGTCAGTTAGGGGTTTTGAGAATTATCTGATTTTCTATTTGTCTTTCGATGACTATATTGAAGTGGTGCGAATTCTGCACGCAGCTAGAGATTTAGAGGAAGTTTTGTCAGGAGATGAAGCCGATTGACTCGGCGGTTGAAACCGCGTCTTGTATCTTGATAGATTACGATTTAGCGTTGGGTGGGGCGGGTTTATGAGATTATTGGTTTTAGGCAATTATTGTTGGTGAAACCCGCCCCTACATGAACAAATAACCCATAACAAATAACCCATAACCAATAACTATGATTTTAGGTTTCGATCCGGGTAAAGATAAGTGTGGTATAGCCGTCATGGGTAGAGACAGAAATATTTCCTACCATGAAGTTGTACTTTCTGAGAGTACAATTTCGACTATTCAATCTCTATGTCAACAGTTTCCGATTGAGTTATTGGTGATGGGAGATCAAACTACTTCTAAGAGTTGGAAACAAAAATTAACCCAGAGTTTGTCACCTTCGATCGCAATTATTCAGATTGACGAGAGGTACAGCAGTTTAGAAGCAAAGGAACGCTACTGGCAAATGTACCCTCCGACGGGACTCAATCGGTTGATTCCGTTGGGGATGCGGACGCCACCGAGGCCAGTGGATGATATTGTGGCGATCGTCCTGATTGAAAGGTATTTAAATCAGACAGGACTTACGCAACCTATACATTAATTCCGAAAGCTTGGGATGCTATTTTTTCATTGCAACCAATTCACCAGATTATCTACCGTATTAAAATCAAACAAAGATTCGGTTAAACTATCTAACTGAGCGCTGGACAACTGTAAAACTCTAGCTTGGATTGACTCGTCCAAAGTTCCGAGTTTTTGTGTTAGCAAACGCAGCACCAGATTGCTTTTTCCCTGCTGTAACCCCTGCTGCAAACCCTGCTGTAACCCTGCTTCTAAAGCTTCTTCTCTAAACCTCTGTTGATCTTGGAAATAAAACATCTGCGCCTCCAATTCATCTAATTCCTGCCTGCTGAGATTTGTACTGTTAGCAATACTGAAAGCTTGCTGAATTGCTGAATTAGTTTCCAAGGATTCTGGAACCATTTCCAAACTTGGCGCTTCCTTGATAAAATAAATCCACTTGTCAGCCAGAGATTCTAACTCGGCAAGAGATTTATTGAATTTCGGTAATTCCACAAAAATTAGAGTCATCACCGGAAACAGATAATCAAAATGTTCTTCCTCCTCCCTAAAAGAAAAGCGAGAAATTACTTTATTGGTGTTATTAAACAAAGTAAAATCGGTAATTGTCAACGCAATTACCGGGTCTAATTGTAGGTATCCTTTACCAGTCATCAGTTGATTGGCATAGGCTTTCGCTGCATTGTAGGCAATTCTTTTTTCAAAAGCTTTCACATTCAAAACTTGCATTTCGATGACAACAATCGTGCCGTTATCGAGAGTTGCTTTGACATCTAAGTAGGTGTCTTTCAAGCCCATTAATTTTCCGGCTTGATAGGGATCGATAATTTGCAAATCTTGAATAGTGGGATTGCCTTGATAAATCAAGCCATTGAGAAAACTAATCAGAATGGGTTTGCTTTCGGCTGAAGCAAATATTTTTTTAAAGGCAAAATCTGTTCTAGGGTCAATAAAACTCATGGTTTTTAGCTCCTAATTTGTGTAACAACAAGTCCGCAAGGTTGGTAATCTGCCCTGGCGTGGGTTTATGATAAATTTCTGATAATTCCTGTGTCCCAGCCTTGGCCGTTGATATGTATCAAAAAATCGGGGAAATAGAAAATTTATATGATTTCCTTTTCCCCATTTTCAGGACTAAACTCCTGACTACTAACCTGTGATTAACTAACCGATGTTAGCTGTTTTTGTTTAACTTCTACCGGAGCACTCAAAGCCTCTTCTAAATCAGCACAACCCAATTTTTCCTCCAAAATAGCCATCACTTCTCTGCCGAAATCATTGGAATTTCGCTGCCAAGCTTCCAAACAAATTTGACCGAAAAACGAACCCAAAGGCTCAGGATTCCACAGCAATTTTCGTGCTGTCCAAGGCATCAAACTCATCGGGTCATAACCAGGTTGTAAAATCTCCTGTTTAAAGGCGTATTCTTCCAAAATGGTGTGGGGCTGTAACCCGATAAAGAAAATTGCTGGCTCTACTTTGTCCGCTCCAAAAATCCGCTCCAATTCCCGGTGATAAGCAATGGTTTGGCGGATGGTTTCAAAGGTTTCATCCATCACATTAAAGGAGTAGTTTACGGAAACAACATCGTTGAAACCGGCGGCTTTTAAATCGCGGCAATTTTCCAAAACTACTCGCAAATTATAACCCATACGCATTTTGCGAACTAATTCTTGGGAACCGCTGGTGATGCCGATTTCAAAGTAATTCATCCCCGTTTTTACCATCAAATCGCACAATTGTGGTGTGAGATTGTCCGCACGGATGTAAGCAGCCCAGTGGATGTCTGTCATGCCGGCGTCGATGATTTTTTGCAAGAGTTCAACGGCGTCATCAATGAATTTGCGGGCGGGGATAAATTGAGCGTCGGTAAACCAGAAATTGCGGATACCTCGATCGTACAATTGTCTAATCTCCGCCACCACCTCATCGGCCGGATTGATCCGCACTTGCTTACCTTCAATCACCGTGTAAATGCAGTAACAGCAGTTGTGGGGACAGCCGCGCTTGGTTTGGACGCCGATGTAGAAGTCCCTATCCTGTAGATAATAGGAAAATTCTGGCCAAATGGTCTCGATGTACTGATAATTACAGGCAGTTTTTTCGATGTTGGCGGGCTTTTCGTGAATTAGTCGATCGCGCGGGACTGTCTCACCTACGACATAACACCTTTCCTGGGCTAAATCCTCGCCTTTAATCAACTTCTCCAGCAGCGCCTCGCCTTCCCCCACCGAAACCACAGTCCCCTTGGGTAAACTGCGTCCCAACTGCTCGTAAAACACGCTCACAGCACCGCCACCGACGACTGCACGAGCTTCGGGACGGTATTTGCGGGCGCGATGCAATCCCCGCTTCACCAACCCCAAATTGCGCCAGAGTTCGGTATAGTAAGACACGGCTAAACGCAATCCTCCCAATGCTCCCCGCATTTTAATTAGGGGATTGTTGGCGTAGTAAAACTCAAAGGCATTTTGCAGGGGATTGCCGCCTCTACCGCCGACAGGTGCGTAAATTTGAATGTCTCGCCAGGAGAAAACTAGGAGGGTTGGTTGAAATTCATCGACGGCGGCGTCGAGAGCCTTGGCGTAATCTAAGGGCGGTACTGCACCTACATCGAAAATCCGTTGTTGGACATCGGGAAACAGCTTGTGGACGTGATCGGAAAGGTACACAACTCCGATCGGGAAAATGGGATTACAAGGGAGGCGAACATACAGGACTCGGTTTTCTCGGTTTTCCATGATTGCCACATCCTAAATTGCTAGTTTTTTGACTGTGTTAATATTCTTTTAATATAACTTTACAATCTCTCTAATTTTGGTAATTTAAGATTAAATATTTTAAAATTTTCCTAAGCCGATCAAAGCTGAGCTTGTTGGTGTGGCTGAGTTGGAGGACGATAAAAGACGGAATTTTTAAATAAATTACAGCTAAGGTTGATAAAAAATTGACGATCGCACTTAATATCGCGTTTTTTCTGCCTCTATCGGCACTATGGTCTCTTAAGGTGCTAAGGAATTGGTAGTCCGCATTACAACAATGCGGGATCGCAAAGTGTTAATTTTGAAAGATAACGAAAACTTTTATCCAAGGCTCTCTACCAGTTATGGCTCAAATTCTTGACCCACTACCCTCAGACGCCGACAGCAAAATTCTGTGCTGCTACGTCAACGCCACCAGTCAAATTCAAATTTCCCGCATCACCAACATTCCTAACTGGTATTTTGAACGAGTGGTGTTTCCCGGACAGCGCTTAGTGTTTGAAGCAATGACAGCAGCAATGTTGGAAATTCACACTGGGATGATGGCGAGTGCAATTTTGTCTGATACCATCCCTTGCGATCGCTTGCAGATTAATGAAGGACCCTATTCTCCTATCAATGCTACCAGATCGAGACCGGAAAGTAAGATCGATCGCGCCTCAACTACAGCCCGCTCCAAATCTAAAGAAACCTCAGAGCCTTTAACAGTACCGGCGTTAACAGCCGTCGATTAAGGTAGTTCTAGGATTGGGGACTTCTCAGGGATCGGAAGTTAATAAATTTTCCATTTAACAAATAAACCTTGTACAAAATCTGCTCTTACTCGATCTGAAATTGGTAAGAGCAGTTTTTTGTACAGACTTTTGCCCGATCGCCGATAATCTTGCTATAAAACCCGTTCAAAGTTCAATCATGTCAGTACCACCGATGGAATCGCCATTATCCTCTACTCCCCTATTTGAACCTGCGGTATTCCGACTTTCTCCTTTAATTAGAATCACCCTTTTGAGTTTGTATGCAGCCTTAACAATTCCCTTACCTTTTTTGTCCGCAGCAACGGCAGCACCGGTGCCTGCTAATATTATTTGGGCGGGAATTGTGGTCGGTGCTGTGGGTTTGTATGGCGTACTTAGCGAAAGGGTAATTGTGAATGACGAGGAAATTCAAGTAACTTATCCCAACTGGTTTCCCAAAGTATTTCGCAGAGGTTGGTCTTTAGCTTGGACAGAGGTCAAAGCTCTTAAACCTCGATCGACTGGTCAAGGTGGTTTAGTTTATTATTTTTTGAGTCATTCGGGAGAGGGTTATTTGTTACCCATGCGAGTTGCAGGATTTGCCAAATTAGTCCGTTTAGTTGAAGCAAAAACAGGCATTGATACTAGAGATGTCCGCCCTTTGTCTCAGCCTTGGATGTATTTGATTTTGCTCTTATGTACCCTGCTGTTACTCTTAGTTGATGGGTGGACAATTGTCACGGCGATCGCCTTAAAATCTTAATTGTTGACTGTTAGCTGTCGGCTGAAGGTCAACCCTCAACAGTTAACAGTTAGCAGTTAACGACTAGCAATCATTCCCGTCTGACGTGCGTAAGCAAAGAGTCCGCCGGCATCAATGACTGGGCCTACTTCTCCTAAAGGTTTGAGGTCATAGGTACAATCTAGAGTATGGTTGATAATTTGCTCTGCTGTAAAGTCGATGGTCACTTCTTGGCCAGTAGCAAACAAATCGCAGAGTCGATCGGCTGATTCGATCGGATATAATTCACCAGTAGCCGAACAATTGCGGAAGAAAATGCGGGCATAGGACAAAGCTACTACAGCTTTCACCCCAGCAGCCCCAAGAGCGATGGGAGCGTGTTCTCGCGAAGAACCGCAGCCAAAATTTTCCCCAGCAATGATAATCTGATAGCGGGTTTTCATTTCACCCGGTTCCATAAACTTACCATAGCGATCGGGCAACCCAATCATGGCGTAACTGCCAAGTTTATCGTACTCATCCGGCTTCGAGGGAACCAAAGTCAGGTATTCGGCTGGGATAATTTGATCTGTATCGATGTTGTCATCTACCACAAAAATTTGACCGCTAATTACTTTACCCATAGTTTATTTTCAGTTAGCCTCAAAGATGCTTTAGTCATGCTGTCAAGTCAGATATCTATTTTAACCTGGGAGTGTCAATGGTAATCTGTATGAATAAAAATTTAGCTCCGAAAGTTTGGTTAAAAATTAACAGATTGCTAAGCGTCAACTCTTTATGGTGAATACAGTAGATGATATTGCCCGACAAGCCCGCGAGGGGTCTGTGGCAGCGATTATTCAAATCCTCAACGATCGACTTGCACAGATAGGCGTTAGAACTAGAGCCGTGTTTGCCGATGGGGTGCTCCAACTGCTGTGCGAGTCGGCCACCGCCGATTTGCTAGAACAGTCTAGCTTGGTCTCCCGCATCCGGGAAATTTTGGAGCAACTTTCGCCCCGAAATATTCGCCGAGTCAATATCAACAGCCGGATTGTCCGAGAACATCAACTGCTGTGGCTGGAAGAAATTCGCCGGGACCCGGAAAATCAACTCCTGTGGTGTCAAGAAATTAAACTGAGAAAAGTCCATTTTTGGCGGCGTTTCGCCATCGCCCAAACCGAGCGCCAAGGTCAGCAACCGGCTTTGCCCAAAATGGCAAAACAGCATCGATGGTCGATGCAGGAACCGCGGCAATTTCAGCGCGGCATCATTGGTGGTATCGCCCTGAGCGTGTTGTTACTCGTCGCCGTTGCAGCTATCTACAAAGGTTTCAATTCTCCATCGCTCAATACTACAGCCGCTACTACCCAAGCTACTGTTACTCCGATTCCCTCCGGGCCGACTCCTCCACAGAAAATTGCTCGCGAGACTGGAAACTCCGACTCTTTTGCACAAGCCGTGCGGTTGGCAGAACAAGCAGCCGCCGAAGGCAAAAGTGCCCAATCACGACCGGATTGGTTAGTTGTGGCCGCTAAGTGGCAGCAAGCTTCGGATTTAATGGCCTCGGTACCATCCAAACATCCCCGTTTCACAACGGCTAGCAACCGGGTGGCACTTTATCGCCAAAATAGCGAAAAAGCCCAACAGGAAGCACAAAATAGGTAAGGTGTACAGCCTCACAAAATCCGGCTTGAACCCAGTTAAGATCCAGTCCAGTAGGGCTTAACAAGATTTTTCGACTAAAAGTTTGTTTTTTTTAGATAGTGCCATAATTATTTATGAGATATAATTAATTTGTGCGATCGCAATCACTCAGTCGATAGACTTGGATCACAAAATAAATTTGCTAGAATCACAGACTAAAATAGGCAACATCACAGGTTTTGGAGAGGGGTGTCACCAAGCAGTCACGACAAAAGCTGGATAATAATACCGGATAGCTTCTATATTTGCAGCGATCGCAGGCTCAAACATCTTAAAATAAAGGCTTGGCTGCCATGACAAATTATCAGGGAAGTCAAGACTGTGATCCGATCGACCGATCGCCCTCAGAGTCTTGTATGTTGCAATTACAGCAAATCACAGAACCAGTATCAGTCCAAAAATTTCTGGATCGAATAATGCAGTACCAGGTCGATCCTGCTCAAATCGGGCGACAAATTTGCCAAATTATCGCGACAAGCTTTCATGAAGAAACGCTACTGCTGGAGATAGCTAATACTTTAGGAGCAGCTTGTCAAGCAGACTACTGTTTAGTTGCTGCTGTGAGTGACGATCGCATCGCCATTCCGAACGCTAGCTGGGGTATTTTCGGCGATCGAATCAATTCCACAGTCATTTCCGATGCAGCAGTTGTAACCCAAAGATCCGAAATTCCTGAAACAGAAATCTTAAACTCGCTATTAATTTCACTCCCAGAGCATCTGCTAGTAAATATACTGACACATGGTGAAATACTAGGGATTTCCGACATTCAAGACGATCGATCGCCCAACAGGTCCCATTCCTTAGTCCCATCCCTTCCTTTCCGAGGGATTTTAGCATCGCCAACGCGATTTCGCGGGGCTGTTAATGGGATAATTATCATGGCTACTACCCAACCCCAGGAGTGGTCTGCGGCTTCGCGGCAGTGTCTAGAGTTAGCATCAGATGCGATCGCCACCGCCATCTCCCACATTCAAAAAAATCAAGAAATTGCCCATTTAAACCAAAAATTAGAGCAACAAGCTAAATACAAAAAGCTACTGGATAGCGTTAGCCAAGAAATCGAAAAAAATGCAGAAATAGATATAATTTTGCAGCAGGTGATAGCAAGTACCAGCCAAAGCCTGGAAGTAGATCGAGTTCAAATCCTGTCATTAAAATATACAGCACCAGTTTCACAAATAAACTCACTCAATCAACCTAGTCCAACAACAATTGCCTTAGTTTGTGAATACGAGCAACAAAAAGTAGAAAAGCCACCAACTAGCAAAACTGAATCATTCCCAAAAAACTCGACAGATCCCACAAAAAATAAATATAAAACTACGAATAATAAAACCAAAATCACAAACTCAATATCCAAAAATATTAGGAATTTTAGCATATCGGAATCGAGTTTGTGCCAGTCAGCATTCCATAGCGCCCCCCAATCCTTCGCCTTAGCTGATGCAGGGGAAATAATCAACCAGGAACAGCAAAAATCAGTAGAAATATTGAAACTTCAGGACACTCGCTCCTTGGTGCTGGTTCCCCTGATCGGCGCCCGGAAACAGGAAACTGTCTTGGGTTTCTTGCTATTGCAACACTCAGAACCTCGCACTTGGCAAATAGCAGAATTAGAGGTTTTGGAATCAATCGCCACTCAAGTCACCAGGGCTATACTTGAGTTTGAGACATTCCAAGAACTGCAAACTCAGCTAGAATATAGAAGCACTCAATTGGCAAACAGTCTAGATGTGCAGGAAAAACTGCACGAACAATCGACCAATCAATTAGAGCAAATACGCAAGTTAAGGCTGATCCAAGACGAGTTTCTGAGCGTGGTCAGTCACGAGTTACGCACTCCTTTGACGATCATGAAGCTAGCAATTATGATGCTAAAACAAGCAGACCAGCCCTTGCAGAGTCGGATTAAATATCTGGATATTCTAGAGCAGCAGTGTTCTAAAGAAACAGACTTGGTTAGCGATTTGCTAGCACTCAAACAGCTTGATGCTCAACAAGATCCCATGTTTATAGTTCCGGTCTCGCTTAAGAGTCTAATTCAAGATTTGGCTGAGGATTTTGAGCAAAAGTGGACATCTAAAGGATTAACTTTGGCTCAGGATTTCTCGAAACCATTACCTCGCTTGGAAACAGACAAGGATAGTCTCCATCGCATCTTGTTGGAACTTTTGACCAATGCCGGCAAATACTCCACTGCTGGAACTGAGGTGACGTTGGAGATATCTCAAGCAAGTGGCAGCATTGTCATGAAACTATCAAATTTTGGAGGTGGGATTTCTGCTGCTGATTTACCCCACATCTTTGAAAAATTCCGGCGTGGAACAGGTATTACTCAGCAAGCTATCCCTGGTACGGGTTTGGGTCTAGCTCTGGTAAAGTGTTTAGTACAGCACTTGAATGGTACTATTGAGGTCTCTAGTAGTCCGTCAGAGATTTTGGAAAACGATCCGTTGTGGCGTACATCTTTTACTCTGAATTTACCCCAATTTCCAGGGGGTAGATACTCCTGACCCGCGATGGAATCTCCCTTATTATGCTCATCAAAGCTGCACCTAAAACCCTACGTTGGCAACGTTCTCAATACTCACCGTTAGCACGACAAATAGATGTTTTTGCAGCCGCCGCCAAGTTTATATTTTGTCTGTGGTGGGATGGACTGCTGCAAAACAAATCTGCCCATACTAGAAGAATTCGCGCCCATTGGTTAGTCAATACTTTGTTGCATTTGGGCCCGACTTTTATCAAAATCGGACAGTCTCTCTCGACTAGGGCTGATTTGCTCCCCTTGGAGTACGTCAAGGAACTCGAACAATTACAAGACCGGGTGCCGGAGTTTAGTTCCGAAGAGGCGATCGCCCTGATAGAATCAGAGTTGGGCAAAGATATTTATGCTTTGTATCGCGATTTTGACCCTTGTCCCATTGCCGCCGCCAGTCTCGGACAGGTGCACAGAGCTAGACTGCACACCGGAGAAGATGTAGTTGTCAAAGTGCAGCGCCCCGGATTGGAAAAATTATTTGACTTGGACGTGAAAGCCGTTCGCCAAGTGATGAATTTATGCAATAAGTATTTTCCTGGAATTCGCAAGTACGACCTGGAATCTATTTATCATGAGTTTTTTAAGATTTTATATCAAGAAATTGACTATATACAAGAAGGCAAAAATGCCGATCGCTTTGGCAAGAATTTTCAAGGCTATCCTCGGATTATTGTGCCCAAAGTCTATTGGCAATACACTACCAAAAAAGTGCTGACTGTACAATACGCCCCTGGTATTAAAGTGGATGACCGCCTTAGTTTAGAGGCCATAGGAGTAGATATTGTCAAGCTCAATCAACTGGGAATTTGCTGTTACTTGAAACAGTTGTTGATTGACGGTTTTTTTCAAGCAGACCCCCATCCCGGAAATTTAGCAGTTACGGAAGATGGTAGTTTAATTTTTTATGATTTTGGGATGATGGCAGAGGTTAAGTCTTTGGAAAAAGACCAGATGGTGAAGACTTTTTTTGCTGTGATGAGAAAGGATACTGAGGAGGTACTCGATACTTTAATGACCATCGGCTTAGTGGAGCCGATGCCGGATCTGATGCCGGTGCGCCGACTGATTACTTTTTTGTTGGATAAGTTTATTGATAAGCCGATCGACTTTCAAGCCTTTAATGAAATTAAAAACGAATTGTACATCATGTTCGAGCAGCAACCGTTTCGTATGCCTGCACAAATGATGTTTATTCTCAAGTCCGTGACTACCCTCGATGGCATTGCCAGAACCCTCGACCCAAATTATAATTTCCTAGCATCTGCTCAGCCTTTTGTCAAGAGTATTGCTATTAGTAAAGGTAGAGGAAATGTGGTGGGAGAACTGGCAAGACAAGCGCGAGATTTGATCAGATATAAATTGCAGCAACCGAGCAAATCAGAAGTTTTGTTCAAACGTTTAGAGCAGCGGATTATGGATGGAGAATTGCAAATTAAAGTGCGAAATATAGAAAACGAGCGCGCCCTAAAACGCATTTATTTAGCCTTAAAAACTCTGATCTATGCCTGTGTGACAGGTTTTGTGCTGGTAGCGGGGACAGTGTTGCTCAAGGGTGGATATCCCAGGGAGGCGATCGCCGCTTTTGTGGTGTCAGGATTCGGCAGTTTGTTTTTGATACGTTCTTTTGTGGATTTGTTGCTGAAAGAAAAACTAGATCGCCTAGCGGAAAAATAAAGCTTAAACCTAGAGATATTAAGGCCAAAAAGTCAGAAGAATCTCCGTATCTTTAGACCAGGGACTGTCAATTCTGTAATAATTGGTTAAAGCACAGTTTCCTTCAAAAATGCTGACACCTGCCACAGCCCTGACGCCAGCCGAACGAACATCCGCGATCGTCCGCAATCCGCTGATGGTTGCACCCGATACTACAGTGATGGAAGCGATCGCCCAGATGAGCGGCGTCCGTACCATTTGCTCCACCTCCAAAACCGCGGATAGCCAACTTGACGAACTCCATGTAGAGGCGCGATCGAGCTGCGTCTTAATTGTCGAAGGTAATCAGTTGCTGGGAATTCTCACAGAACGAGATATTGTGCGCCTCAGTACCCAAAAACGTTCCTTAGATAGCGTTCCGATCCGTGAAGCAATGACATCTGGGGTGGTCACTATCGGCGCATCTGCCTTCACCGATTTGTTTTTTGCGCTGAATCTGCTTCAGCAATATCAGATCCGCCACTTACCAGTGCTCGATGACCAAAATCGGGTGGTGGGAATTTTGACCCACGAGAGTTTGCGACAAACATCGCGCCCGGTAGATTTGTTACGATTGCGCCTAGTAACAGAAGTGATGACCTCTGAAGTGATTTGCGCCAATCCTGATGTTTCAATGATGAACATCGCCGAATTGATGGCCCAAAATCGAGTCAGTTCGGTGATGATTGTCGAAGAAAAGGTAGGAAGCGATCGCCAAAAACTGCAAATTCCCATAGGGATTGTGACTGAGCGCGACATCGTACAATTTCAGGCTTTAAATCTAAACTTAGAAACCTGTCTGGCAAAATCTGTGATGAGCACCCCGATTTTTGCGGTGAGTCCAGAGGATTCTCTGTGGACTGTGCAGCAGATGATGGAACAACGGTTAGTCCGTAGATTGGCGGTGACTGGCAAAGAAGGTGAATTGTTGGGAATTGTAACTCAGACGAGTATTTTGCAGGCGCTAAACCCCATAGAAGTATATAAATTAGCAGAAATTTTAGAAAAAAAGGTGTTACGACTAGAAGCAGAAAAAGTAGCACTGCTGGAAAATCGGAATATTGAACTAGAGCAGCAAGTATCGGAGCGCACCGCTACCCTGAAGGCAGAATCAGAGCAAAAACAACTGATTGCTACCATCGCTTCCCAGATTCGAGCTTCCCTAGATTTACCAGAAATCCTCAATACCACAGTCACAGAAGTGCGATCGCTCTTAAATTGCGATCGGGCTGACATCTGGCAGTTTCAAGCAGATGCCAGCGCGATCGTCCTAGTAGAATCCATCGCAGATAAACAAACAGCAAATCAAAGCAAATATGTTCAGGACAATTGTTTGGATTGGCGGGGAAAATGGCGCCGCGGAATGATTCGAGTAGTAGACGATATCTACACGGCCCCAATCAGCGATTGCCACCGTCAACTATTAGAAGATTTGGAAATTAGAGCCAAAATTTTAGTACCCATTTTCCAAGCAGAAACCCTCTGGGGCTTGCTTTGCGTCGCCGAAAGCCGGACCCCCCGCCACTGGCAGACAACAGAAATTACTCTCCTGCAACAGTTGGCTACACAACTAGAAATTGCCATTCAACAGGGAACGGCTTACCAACAGGTACAAAGCGAGTTGGCAGAAAGACGACGGGTGGAGGCCGATTTGCGAGAAAGCGAAAAACGTTTTGCGACTTTGGCTCAATCTGCTCCCGTGGGGATTTTCCGCACGGATACTAGCGGTAATTGCTTGTTTGTCAACGATCGCTGGTGTGAAATTGCTGGACTTACATCCGATGAAGCATTGGGTACGGGTTGGATTCAAGGCTTGTATCCAGAGGATCGGGACAGGATTAGCGCCGAGTGGTATCAATCCGCCCTAGAACATCGCCCTTTTAAGTTAGAGTACCGCTTTGGGCGATCGGATGATACTGTCAGTTGGGTGTTTGGGCAAGCATCGGCAGAAAGGGACGAAAACGGGCAGATTGTGGGTTATATCGGCACAATTACTGATATTAGCGATCGCAAACGCGCCGAAGAAGCACTGTCCCAACTCAATCAAGAATTAGAACAAAGGGTACAACAAGGGACTCTAGAGGTACACCGCAGTGAATCTCGCCTACAGGAAGCTCAACACATTGCTCGTCTTGGCCATTGGGAAATTGATTTAGCCGAGTCTAAGATTACTGGTTCTCCTGAGATTTTCGAGATTTTGGGATTGGATCTCGATCGTCAGGAACTGAGTTTTGAGCAACTCAGACAGCATTTCCATCCCTCGGACTGGGCCTATCATCGTAAAACCATCAAAGGAGTTATTCAACTAGGTGGTAAACACTACGAAATAGACCAGCAAATTATCCGAGCTGATGGCTCCCTAGGTTGGATTTTTGCTAAGGGACAAACTGCTTATAATGCTGAGGATCTGGTTGTCCGATTGTTTGGCATTGTGATGGATATTAGCGATCGCAAATTAGCTGAGGAACAGTTGCGCCAACAGAAGGAAACACTTCAGACTATTTTCGATCGCATTCCCTTAATGATTGGTTTGTTTTCAGCCACTGGGGAAACAGTGATGATTAACCCAGAAATGGAGCGGGTAATTGGTTGGCACCAGGAAGAATACAACCAAATTGATGTTCTAGCATCCTGCTATCCCAATGTTGATGATTATCGCAAAGTAGTCGCTCACATGATTCGGGCTGATTCTAGTTGGCAAGATTTTGAAACTCAGGTGCGTGACGGGCGAAAGTTGATTACTAGCTGGTCTCAAATTCGTTTATCTAACGGTTCTAGCATTGGTCTGGGACAGGATATTACCGAACGCTTCTTAGCAGAAGAAGCTTTGCGCGAATCCAAGCAATTTTTGCAAACAGTTCTCAATACTTTTCCCCTGGGAGTATTTTGGAAGAATCGAGAATTTGTTTTTTTAGGTTGCAATCTATATTTTGCCCAGGTGGGTGGTTTAGCGTCTCCAGAGGAAATTTTAGGCAAGACTGATGAGGATTTTGACTGGGGACTAAGGGAAGCAGTTTTTTACCGAACTGATGATGCAGAAGTCATGGAATCAGGTATAGCTAAACTGGGAATTATCAAGACAATGCTTCAGGCTGACGGTTCTACAATTTGGCTGGAAATTAATAAGATTACTCTGCGAAACATCAAAGGCGAAATAGTCGGATTACTTGGTACTTTTCAAGATATTACCCATCGCAAACTAGCTGAAATTCGCTTGCAACAACAAGCAGAACAGGAACGCATCCTCACCTTCATCACTCAGCGGATACGGGCTTCTCTGAATCTCAAAGAGATTCTGAATACAGCAGTGGGAGAAGTGCGCCAGATTCTGAAGGTAGACAGAGTGTTGATCTATCGTGTCTATCCCAGTGGTACAGGGGCTGCGATTGCGGAATCCGTTGCACCGCATTGTCTGAAACTTTTAAATATAAACTTCCCCGAAGAAATTTTCCCCAAGGAGAACTATCAGCGATACTTAGATGGCAGAATTTTTGCTTTGAGCGATCGAGAAAATGGGTTTATTTTGCCTTGTTTGGTAGATTTTTTAAGGCAAATCAAAGTCAGGGCAAAACTGGTATTACCCATTGTGGATAAACAGGAACTTTGGGGATTATTAATCGCTCATCAGTGCGAGGAGTCTCGTGACTGGCAAAACTGGGAAATTGATTTGATGAAACAACTTTCTAACCAATTATCCATCGCTATTCAACAATCTAATTTGTATCAACAATTGCAATTAGAACTAAAAGAAAGACAAGCCAAAGATTTGTTGATTCACAGACAAGTGAAAACGGAATCTTTGCTGAGAGAAATAACTCAACGTATCCGTGAGTCCCTGGATTTGCAAACTATTTTTGCCAGGGCTACGGAGGATATTCGTCATTTAATTGATGCGGAGCGAGTGGGCATTTTTCAGTTTGCTTCTAATTCTAACTTTAATGATGGTGAGTTTGTGGCTGAATCTGTGGTAGCAGGATTTAATTCTGTGATGGCGAATAAAATTCACGATCATTGCTTCGGCGAACAGTACGCTGTTTACTATCACCAGGGTAGAATTCAGAAAGTCAGTGACATCTATGATTCTGGACTGACAGAATGTCACATCAATATTTTGGCACAATTTCAGGTGCGGGCAAATCTAGCAGTGCCATTATTAGATGGAGCGAATTTGTGGGGATTGTTGTGCATCCATCAATGTTCTAGACCCCGCTATTGGAGAGAGTCGGAGATTAATTTAGTTAAGCAAATTGCCAACCAATTGGCGATCGGCATTCAGCAGGCAAATCTTTTTGAACGGTTGCAAAGGGAGTTGCAAGAACGGCAACAAGCAGAAACAAAACTTACTGAAATTAATCAACAGTTGGCTATTTCCAACCAAGAACTTGCCCGCGCTACTCGTCTCAAGGATGAATTTCTGGCGAACATGAGCCATGAATTGCGAACTCCCCTGAACGCTATCTTGGGGATGACAGAGGCTTTGCAGGATGAGATTTTTGGCGCGATTAACGATCGACAAATACGAGCTTTGCAAACTGTTGAGCATAGTGGAAATCATCTTTTATCATTAATCAATGATATTCTCGATCTTGCCAAAATAGAATCGGGACAGGTAGAATTAAATTGTAGTCCCACAGCCGTGGAGAGTTTGTGTCAGTCGAGTTTGACTTTGGTGAAACAGCAAGCTTTACAAAAAAGGATTCAACTTCAGGTAAAAATTCCCGCGAACCTCCCAGAAATAGTGCTGGATGAACGCCGGATTCGACAAGTTTTGATTAACCTGCTCAATAATGCGATTAAGTTTACTCCTGAAGGTGGCAGTGTGATTTTGAAGGTGACAATCCAACCAAGCGAAATATTACCAACACAGGCCAATTATCCAACTAGATCAAGTTCAATTCGGTTTGCGGTGAGTGATACTGGGATTGGTATCACAGCGGAAAATATTCAGAAGTTGTTTCAGCCTTTTGTGCAAATTGATAGTGCTTTGAATCGTCAGTATATGGGTACTGGTTTGGGTTTGTCTCTGGTGAAGCGGATGGTATCTATGCACGGGGGAACAGTTTCGGTGACGAGTGAGGTTGGTGTGGGTAGTTGTTTTAGTTTCGATTTACCCGCAGGCAATTTGACGATGCAGGTTTCTGAGCCGGTGGATTCAAAAAGGTCTAATTTGGAAGATAGTTTGAGGGAAAAGGTTGCAGTAACAACTTCGCCTTTGCTATTGTTGGTGGATGATAATCCAGCGAATGTTAATACAATTTGTGGCTACTTAAAAGCTAAGGGATATCAGATGGTGGTGGCGAAAAATGGTGCCGAGGCGATCGCCCTCACTAAATCATCGATTCCTGACTTAATTATGATGGATATCCAAATGCCAGTAATCCAGGGTTTAGAGGCGATTAAGCAGATTCACAGCGATCGCGAATTGGCAAATATTCCGATTATTGCCTTGACTGCATTGGCGATGGCGGGCGATGGGGAACGATGTCTAGAAGCTGGCGCGAATCACTATCTCACTAAGCCTGTAAAATTAAAGCAATTAGTTAGCATAATTCAGGATTTATTAGCATCATAGCCACTGGAAAGTAGTTATTGAAGGAAGAAGAACCCCCCCAAGGGCAGGGCTGTTTCATTCTCCAAAAAACGATGATTTTGTAGGGGCGGTGGATGGTGCGTGCCCGCCCTCATGGCCTAGGATTTTTCCGTCATTTCAGGCATTGGGGCAGCCACGGGGGGCAGCCCCTACAAGAGAATGAAACAGCCCTGGGGGGTAGGGGGGTTCTTTTTCCTTCTCTTCAACTACCGCGATAGGTGCTATAAGACCAAGGGGAAACTAGCAAAGGTACGTGATAGTGTGCGGTGATATCGGCGATGCCGAATTGAATCGGAATGCTATTTAAAAAAGGCGGTTCTGGTAAATTTTCGGCAGATTGCGCGAAGTATTCACCAACGGAAAAGACTAATTCGTAAACTCCTGGTTTGAGTTCGCTTTCTGATAGTAACGGGGCTGCGGTGCGGCCGTCGGCATTCGTTGTTACAGTTTTCAACAGGGTTTTTGCGCCGGATTTTTGGTCAATACATTGCAGGGCGATCGACATATTTGCTGCCGGACACCCGCGAGCTGTATCGAGAACGTGAGTAGTAAGTTTTCCTGACATTATTGAATGATTGATTAACTGCTAATTTCTACTCGTCAACTCGTTACCAGGCTCTGCCTGGTAACGCAGACCCAGAGGCTCTGCCTCCATTTTTGCTGTTTTAAAAGCGAGGCAGAGCCTCTGGATATTGGTTCCCTGGCAGAGCCTGGGAACCAGTTAAGAGCCTCTGGATATTCAACTCGTTACCAGGCTCTGCCTGGTAACGCAGATCCAGAGGCTCTGCCTCCATTTTTGCTGTTTTAAAAGCGAGGCAGAGCCTCTGGATATCGGTTCCCTGGCAGAGCCTGGGAACCAGTTAAACCAGTTAAAGCGAGGCAGAGCCTCTGGATATGGGTTCCCTGGCAGAGCCTGGGAACCAGACTAACCAGACTAAGGGCGCTAGTTTCTATTAGTGTAACGGGCCGGCTGAGATGACTTTGGCGATCGCATCTGTGACATCAGTTGGTCGTTCATAGGCTAATTGCGCGTACCATTTTTCTGTGACTATGGGATCTTTGCCATGTATTTGTTCCGCGCGCTGTCGAGCTTTTTCGACAACGGCATTGGCCCGCTCTTTGCGCTCGGTTTCGTAACGTTTGAGGGCGTATTCTACCCCCAAATTCGTACTCAAAAGGTAGTTACTCAGTACCAGCCCATCTTCCATGGCTTGACAGCCTCCTTGGCCGAGATCCGGGCAGGTGGCGTGGGCGGAATCTCCCAGCAAAGCTACTTTACCGCGAACGAAAGAATCTATCGGTCCTACGTCATGAATTTCCGGCCGCGCCACTGCTGCGGGATCTAACCTATCTATCAGCAACTGTACTGGTTCTGCCCAACCTTTAAAGTGTTCTTTGAGTTCAGTTTTGTAATTATCGGGATTAGCGGGAGTGCCTTTGGGTAAGGGAACATCTAAGAAAAAGTAAAATCTATCGCCCGCAACTGGCATCATTGATGCCCGTTTGTGCTCGCCAACATATATCGCCCAAGTGTTTTTCGGCGCGAGTTCTGCATCGGCTGGAACTAACCCATTCCAGTTGATATAACCGCCGTATTTGGGTTCTACTTCGTAGCCCAGTACATAGGTACGCAAAATCGAGCGCACGCCGTCAGCCGCGACTAATAAATCGCCCAGGGCTTGGTCTCCATTTTCAAAAATTGCTGTTACTTTGTTTTCATCTTCTTCTATAGCAATACATTTGCGATCGAGCTTGACTTCTCCCTGAAATGCCGAGCGCAACATATTTTGCAAATCGCGACGCGCAACGGGATAGGGGCGCTGACCCACTTGTTGAATTAGTGGCATTAAATCGATGTCGTTCAGGAGTGTGCCTGTTTTAGTGCGGTATTCCATGCGCTCCATTTGTCCACCAATGCTTGCCATTTTGTCGCCTAAACCGAGGCGGTTGAGAACTTTGACTCCATTGGACCATAGGGAGATGCCAGCGCCGGCGGGGCGCAGTTCTTTTACGCGATCGTAAATTTCAACTTCATAGCCAGCTTGTTGTAGGGCAATTCCCGCAGTTAAGCCGCCAATTCCCGCACCGATAATGACAACTTTCAAGTCCTGCATTCTTTGTTTCTCCTACTGAACGATCTCTAATTTCAAGAATTCATCACAGTTAAATAACTTTTTTTTGCTGTCTGCCCGAACCTTTATACTCACTATATTTCATAATACCATAAATATGGTTTTTACTGTATCGTAAATTACTAACTTATCTCAAATCCGCATTATGAGGTTTTAGACAATTGCGATCGGCTTTGGTGCGACATATCCCCGTAGGGACACTCCAAGAGCCCTTCTTCGTGTCAACTTAACGTCAAACCCATTCAGAGACTACTGTTTGACTATTAAATCTAGATCCCCCCTAACCCCCCTTAAAAAGGGGGGGACAGGAGTCTTCTCAAAGTCCCCCTTCTTAAGGGGGATTTAGGGGGATCTAGACTCAGGTAAAAACCAGATTTATTAGGGCTTTCAAGCTTAAGTTGACACTAATGGGCATTGCCGTGTCCTGTGGGTATCTTACTCAGCTATAAACTTTGTCAACTCGCCGAGATGTTGCTGAATTGTATTTGTTCCCCGCAGGTGAGAAAGATGTGAACCTCCGTACAAGAAGCTATTCAAACTAACTTGATAGTTTTGCTGAACTGCTAAATCCAGCCACAAATTGTTAATCGCATCTCCAGGCTTGTAGTCAGGAATGTTGTGCTGGTAGTAAGGAAAACTGTCAATGCAAGTATTGAAAAAGTTTTTGCGCCCGCAATGTTTTAAATACTGAAGTCGCGGTTTGAATTCTGTCCGATTTTCCAATACTGTATATATAGTATCAGCTAAAGATTCTGGCTCGAATTTAGCATACAGCCCTGCACCTTCGGGGAAAACAGGTGCGTTTCCTCTGGCGTATTGATTGAATTCTTGGAAACAAATTACGGGAACGTTGCAACTCATAGCTTCGGTGATTCCTCGGTTTTTTCCTTCGAGGAGGGAACCGAGAACAAATGCTTTTGATCGCGAATAATACAGAGGCATTTCGTTGTAGTAGTCAACTCTCGGCAGTAGGTTGATGTAGTCTGAGGGATTACCTAAAATTGTCTCGACTTGCTGCCATTCTTTTAAGGCGTACTCGTCGAGGGTTTTGAGGTTGTTTGCATCAAAATCATGTCCGCTGACAACTGTTAATTTTATTGGTTTTTGCGGGTATTTTTGGCGGTAAATTTTTAAGGCTTTGGCGATTGTGGGTAAGTTTTTTTCTGCGGAGATGCGGGCGACGGCTAGTAAGTCGATGTCTTTTTCAGGGACATTTCTAGGGGAAATTAGGTATTCGTTGATGAAGTCGGTGTCTTGTAGTGGTATAATTGGTTTGTGGGCGCGATCGGGATAAGTTTCGCGAAACCATTTCTCGCGCTGTGGGTTTTTGTACAAGCTGGAATAGGCCTCGGCTACGGGGGCCCAAGAATAGGAGATTCCGGGAGAATAGGTAAAGGCAAAAAATACTGATTCAAGTTGGGGAAAGAGTTTTTTGATGAGTTCGACTCCTTCGCTGAAGTAAATGCCTTTGATGAATTTTCCTTCGTAAAACAATGGGGGAAGTAAGACGTAGAAACTTACTGTATCGAAGCGGTGAGGTTGATCCTCGAATATTTCCCAGCTAAAGGCGTCTAAGTCTGCATAAATCTCGGCGATTGGTTTGTTGATGTGGGGGTTGCTTAAATATGGTTTTTGTCGATCGTAGTTTCCGCGTACCATATAGTTTTTAGTATGATTGTCTGGCTTTTTTTATTTAACCACAGAGGGCGCAGAGGGCGCAGAGGAGAAGATAGGAGGTTTATTCTGGTAATTCATTGTCGTCTAGTGTCAGGGCGAGTTGGTAGATTTGGCGGCGGGGGAGGGATGTTTGTTGGGCTAGTTGGCGGCTGGCTTGGGAACGACTTATTCCTTCACTGATTAATGTTTGTAATTCGGCTTTGATGGCGTCTTCGGAGAATACTGGGGCTGCTGTTTGGAGGCCGGCAAGGATGAGGGTAAATTCTCCTTTGGGTTCATTATTTGTGTAAAGTTCGATCGCACTTTCTACACTACCACGCCAAAACTCTTCGTGCATTTTGGTCAATTCCCTCGCCAGTACAATCTGTCTGTCGCTTCCCAGACTATTTGCTAAATCTTGTAAAGTTTGTCGCAATCGGTGGGGAGATTCGTATAAGATAATGGTGCGGGATTCTATTTGCAAAACTTCTAAACTTTGTTGGCGTTCTTGACCTTTCGCGGGCAAGAAACCTTCAAATACAAATCTGTCGGTGGGTAATCCTGATGCACTTATTCCTACTATGCAAGCGCAGGCTCCGGGAATGGGGATGATGTTAATGTTAGCATCAGCGCAAGCTTTGACTAACTCGGAACCTGGGTCGGAAATTCCGGGCATTCCAGCATCTGTAACTAGGGCGATATCTTTGCCTAAAAGCAGTTTGTCGATGAGTTCTGGAAGTCGTTGATGTCGGTTATGTTCGTGATAGCTGATTTGGGGAGTTTTGATTTGGAAATGTTGCAAAAGTTTACCTGTATGGCGAGTATCTTCCGCGGCAATCAAGTCGGCTGCTTGCAAAATTTTGATGGCGCGAAAAGTCATGTCTTCGAGGTTGCCGATCGGGGTTCCGACGATGTAAAGTGTTCCTGTATGGGGATTTGCTTGCATTTTAAGATGTAGATTTTTTCACCGCAGATAAACGCGGATTAACGCAGATATGAAAACGGGATTGTTTTTGGGATTGGGGACGTTGGATTTAATTTATTTGGCCCAGAAGCCTCCTGGTGAAAATCAAAAAGTTGTTGCTTCCGATTGTACCATTGCAGCGGGTGGGCCGGCGGCGAATGCTGCGGTGACTTTTAGTTATTTGGGGAATAGGGCGATATGGGCTGGGGTTTTGGGCACTCATGCGATCGCCCAATTAATTAAAAATGACCTGGCTGAGTATAATGTGAGGATAATCGATTTAGGACTGAGGCGATCGGACCCACCGCCAGTTTCTTCAATTATTGTAACTCAAGGAACCGGAGAGCGATCGGTAATCTCGATGAATGCTACAAAATCCCAGGTTGACACTCAAACAATTAACCCAGATATTTTAACATCAGTTAATATTGTCCTGATAGACGGACACCAAATATTAGCCAGCACACAAATTGCTAAAATTGCCAAGTCCCAGAACATCCCAATGGTACTCGACGGAGGCAGTTGGAAACCAGGATTAGACGAAATATTACCATTTATCGAATGGGCTATATGCTCCGATAATTTTCATCCACCCAACTGCTACAACCCAGAAGAAGTGTTTGCTTATTTATCAGCAGCCGGAATTCCAAATATTGCCATCACTCGTGGCGAAAAACCGATTTTATACCTCAACAATGGTAACTATGGCAGTCTAGAAATACCTCAAATTCAAGCCACAGACACTTTAGGTGCAGGCGATATTTTTCACGGAGCTTTTTGTCACTACATTCTGCAAAAAAACTTTACAGACAGTCTCAGCGCAGCCGCCAAAATCGCTGGGGATTCCTGCCAACAATTCGGAACCCGTAGCTGGATAAAAAATAGTTAATCTTCAAATAAAACTTACCAAAACATCCGGGAAAAACCACTCCCCGCCAGAAAACTTGAACAGACAACACTCCCTAAGTTAAAATCATAAAAACAACCCCGACAAAAATTCTAAACTTCATCCCAATCTTCCTTCGCGCCCTTTGCGCCTTCGCGGTTCGCTAAAATAGCTATACTTAGTCCCAAAACAACATACCAAAATCATGAAAAAATTCTAAACTTCATCCCAATCTTCCTTCACGCCCTTTGCGCCTTCGCGGTTCGCTAAAATAGCTATACTTAGTCCCAAAACAACATACCCGAATCATGCAAAAATTGTAAACTTCATCCCAATCTTCCTTCACGCCCTTTGCGCCTTCGCGGTTCGCTAAAATTGCTATACTTAGTCCCAAAACAACATACCAAAATCATGCCTGATACCCAACCCCTAACCATCACACTTCCCCCTTTGCGGATTACCATGACTGACCAACAGCAGGTTAATCTAGAATGGCTGACGCAAAACCTGCAAAATCTACTTACTCCAAGCAAAAAAGAAGTCCCCGACAACATGAGACAGTGGGTAGCAGCCAACAAATTATTAAATAAACCCGATGTCGAAATCATTCAAGCCCTAGTAAGTACCGGTATAGATGCAGAAACAGCCACAGCAGAAGTCCGGGAAATATCCTCTCACCCCTACTTCCAAGCAGGTAATCAATACGTGCAGTTATTGCAGAAATTAGAATCCCAACTTAGCATTAACAATCAATTAGCATCCCTGTCTGCAAAATACGGGACAATCGAACGTAAAAGCAGCCTTTCGCGAGAATATTTCCTAGAAAATTACTACGCCAAAAATACGCCAGTAATTATTACCAATATCATGCACAATTGGAAAGCGTTGCAGTTGTGGACACCGGAGTATTTGCAGCAAAAATACGGCGATGCAGAGGTGCAAATTCAAGTTAACCGGAACTCAGACCCGGATTACGAAATTAAGATCGAAAATCACAAAAAAACTGTATTATTCCGCGAATACGTGGATATGGTGGTCAATGGTGGCCCCACCAATGACTGCTACATGGTGGCTAACAACCAAACTCTGGAAAGAGCGGAATTCAAACCTCTATTTAATGACATCGAAATTTTCCCAGAATACTTAAATACTGCGGAAACAAGCGGTAGAGTTTTCTTTTGGTTCGGTCCAAAAGGTACGATTACGCCCCTACACCATGACCCAGTTAATTTAATTTTAGCGCAAGTTTCGGGTCGGAAATTAATTAAATTAATTTGTCCCCAACAAACACCTCTGCTTTACAATCATGTGGGCGTTTTTAGTAAGGTGGATGGCGAAAATCCCGATTATGAAAAGTATCCTCTTTACAGAGAGGCGAAAATCATTGAAGTAATTTTAGAACCGGGAGAAGCTATCTTTATTCCTGTGGGTTGGTGGCATCATGTAAAATCCTTGGATGTGAGTATTTCAGTCTCTTTTACTAATTTTGTATTTCCCAATTATTATGAGTGGAAATATCCTCATATTAATTGGTAATTTTCTGGGGCGGGCACGGAGCACCGCCCCTACATGAGGCGTTTTCTCTCGTTTCTCTCGTTACTAGGAAGAGTCTGGTAACGCATATCTAGAGGCTCTGCCTCGGATTATACTAACAGGAAGAAGGAGGCAGAGCCTCCGGGCAGGCATTCCCAGGCAGAGCCTGGGAACGAGTATGATTAAGCTAATATCTCTCGTTACTAGGAAGAGCCTGGTAACGCATATCTAGAGGCTCTGCCTCGGATTATACTAACAGGAAGAAGGAGGCAGAGCCTCCGGGTAGGCATTCCCAGGCAGAGCCTGGGAACGAGTATGATTAAGCTAATATTAGGGGAAGTTTGAGGATGAAAAATCTCGAAGAAATCAGCGAAATTGTGCGATCGATCGCCTGGGGTGCATCAGATATCCTACAATCCTATTATCGCCAGGATTCCCAGACTCCAAACCTCGACATCCAAGAACAAAAAGATGGGCCAGTCACCGCCGCCGATGTCGCTGTCAATGCTTACATTCTCGCTGAATTAAAATCAGCTTTAGGGAATGCAGAATTTGGGTATCTTAGCGAAGAAACTTACAAAGCTTATTTAGAAATTAACGGCCAAATTCCCTTACCTCAAAGTTGGGTTTGGATTATTGACCCTTTGGATGGAACGCGGGATTTTATTGATAGGACAGGGGAATTTGCAGTTCATATTGCTTTAGCATACCACGGAAGACCAGTATTAGCAGTTGTTGCTTGGCCGGAACAACAAAAGATTTTTTACGCCATCAAAGATGCTGGTGCTTTTGTGGAAAGTCGAGATGGTTCTAGGGTAAAGTTGCTGGTTTCTGAGCGCAATATAGTGGCGGATTTATCTATAGTAACCAGTCGCAGTCACCGGGACGATCGCTTTAATAAATTATTGCATAAACTGCCTTGTCAAAATCAACTAGCTGTCGGTAGCATTGGCTGTAAAGTTGCGACAATTGTGGAACAAAGGGCTGATGTTTATATTGCGCTGTCGGGAAAGTCTGCGCCTAAAGATTGGGATTTGGCGGCGCCGGAATTGATTTTGACGGAAGCGGGCGGCCGATTTACTCGTTTTGACGGTTCTGCTTTGCAATATAACCGGGGAGATGTGAGTCAGTGGGGGGGATTGTTGGCTAGTAACGGTTGCTGTCACGCTGCTTTGTGTGGGGAAGCTGAGGCGATTTTAGCAGGGATAGATATGGATTTTAAATAATTTGGTGGGAAGTTGCACAGAAGTAGCAAAGAAACACAGCAAAGAAACCGGGTTTTTGGCCCCCGTGCGTAAGTCCGGGATTCTTTGATGTATGTCAAAAATATACCTAACAGTCATCCTCGGCAATATTACTTAATAATTTTCCCCTTTTTCATCAGAACTTTATTTAAACAGGTATTTTTCAGCAAAACTTTATAGAGATTCTCGGAAAATACTGTTAGAGTTGCTACAAGTTTCAAAAATAGTTTCGGATGCAAGTCACGAAACCGGGTAATTCTTGTCTTTTTTTACCCCCAGTCAGGTGTATTATGCCAAATTTAAATACGAAAGTTTCCGTAAGTGCGATCGCCTTTATCGACACAAGAGTACCAAATTATCAAAGTTTGGTGGCTGGGGTAACACCCGGTACGGAAGTAGTAGTGTTAGATGGGCAGAAAGATGCGATCGACCAAATTACTGAAATTTTAGCTTGTCGTACTAATATTGACAGCATTCATATAATTTCTCACGGTGCTCCCGGTAGTTTGCAAGTGGGTAATGGTAGCTTGAATGCAGATAATTTGTCAGCTTATTCGGAACAATTGCAGCAGTGGCGGAGTGCTTTTACGGACGGTGCGGACATTCTGATTTACGGTTGCAATGTGGCATCTGGGCCTCGCGTTTGTCCGCAAGTCCGCCGGGGATTTAAATCCCCGTCTCATAGCGAAAGTCGGTTGAAACCGACTGGGAATAATTCATTTATTCAGTCATCTTTAGATGACTTGTGCTATGAGACGGGGGTTTCAACCCCCGGCAGTACCGGGGAACAAGCGACAAGACCCTTTAGCCGAACTTGTGAAAATCGACCCCAAATCCATCGGAGTCGGACAATATCAGCACGATGTTGACCAAAAACTGCTCAAAAAGAAACTAGATGAAACAGTCGAAAGTTGCGTCAACTATGTCGGAGTAGATTTAAATACAGCATCCAAAGAACTGCTGACATTTGTGTCAGGAATGACCCCAACGGTTGCCAAAAATATTGTCAATTACAGCAACGAAAACGGCGCGTTTAAAAATCGTCGCCAACTCCTGAAAGTGCCAAAACTCGGCCCCAAAGCTTTTGAACAAGCAGCCGGATTTCTCCGCATTCGCAACGGCGAAAACTTGTTGGATAATACAGCAGTTCATCCAGAGAGTTATGCTGTAGTTCAGGCGATCGCCAAAGACTTAAATTTACCACTGACTATGGAAAATTTTTCATTGGTTGCTGATTTTACAGATCGGATAAGCTGTTCGGCATTTAAAAGGCGATTGTAGGGTGCTTAGCCTAAATAAGCGTTTCCCATGTAAGCTAAGCGTGTTCTAGCTGACGCATCCTACCTGGATCGTTAGTGGTTTAAATGCGTAACAGCTTATTACGCTAATCTTCTACCAGCCTGGGATCGGGAATACCAAATAGTCGTTCAGCTTTATCTATAGGATCTTCATATTCTGGCTCATATCCATAGTAATCCAATATACTTGTAGGGTTAAACTCTGAAACTTGATCGAAGTCAAAGTAATATTGCTTTTGGGGTTTAGTGGCAAATCTTTTTAAAGCATTCCACGGCATTTCCTTGGATGTTTCTGAGTTCCATACCTCTACAAAGGCAGCTGTGGAATATTCCTCCCCATTGTTATATTTCCTGGCATAAAATCTCGCAATTTTGTTTTTGGTAATTTCAAGTTGAATTTTTTCATCTAATTTGTTGAAGTCGCCTTTTTTAGGATCAGAGGTTCTACCTGTTCCTGGAGAACCTGAATGAGATTCATCCGAGCCATACTCTACAAGTCCGGCAAAAAAGGTTCTAATATAAGCCCAAGGGTCTTTTATCCAGTCATAGCCCAAAGCTGATCCATCATGATATTCGACAACCACATCACTTCCACCAGGTATGTGTGAAAGAGGGTTTGTTCTATATTTACGGTCAACCCACAGTACAACATGAGCAAGACGTAGTGGCAAACCTATGTAAACCCGTTCAGGTTCGATAAACCTTCTTGTGTTTCGTCCGATCAAAAGTCTTGAAATACTCGAATCCCTTACAGAGGTTATAACCTCACTAGGAATAGTAGGACTTAATAAATCACCCAAATTTTCCAGAGTTAATTGCTGTTGTTCTGTTAGTTTTGTGAGCTTATTAGAAATCTCTTGAAGTTCACTATTTCCAAGAAAAGCTTTTATTAAATAATCACCTTTGATATTTTGAAAAGCCAGCACTCCTATAATTTTATAAACTTTTTTTGATTCAATCTCATTATATCCGGTGACAAAAACATCATTATTTTTGCAAATAAAACCTTTTATGGCTTCAAGGCTCAAGCGCGACTCGTTAGTAAGTTGATTTTGGTCGTTAATTAAATCATCTATTATGTTTAGAGAAACCGGAGCATTTTTAACAGGTGTAGTTGTAAAATCAAAATCTCCAGTTAAGAAATCTTCTATTGCATAGATATTTTGCGTTGATTTAGGCTTGAGAATACACTTTTTTTCGATAAATAATTCTTGCGTCAAAGGCTTAACTATAATCCCAGATTCAGAACCAATCACCAAATTGTTATAAGTCTGAAGTGTCTTCGTAGTATCTCGCACAAACATCGGATCTATCCCCAGCATCTCAGCTATTTCAGCTTCTATCGGAGGAGGATTAAGAGTAAGAGCAGAGTGCAAGACAAATTCCTCAAATATATCTACTCTGCGGGGCTCGCTTACTGCTACCTGTACAGTTGTTTGACGCACGCTGTAGCGAAGATAGCCTCCTGCTATGAATGATAAATTGGGAGATTCCAATTTTTCTCGTAATTCTGTTAATTGAGAATCCATTTGTTGGTCAGGGAATGCTGGAGACATCTATAAAACCTCTATAACGCTCGACAACTTTTGAAACTTCTTTGTAAATGGGAATGCTGGTAAAAAGGTCGTGACATCCCACAATTACCAGTAATTCTTTTGCCCTAGAAAAGGCTACATTAACTCGCTCTGGTGTTTTAGCAAATCCAACTATTCCTCGGTGGTTATTGCGAACCATACTAACGATGACAACAGATTTTTCCATGCCTTGAAATCGATCGACTGTGCCAGTGCGAATGTCAAGGTTAGGAAAACGATTAGTACGAGAGATGCGCTCATCAATGAGTCGCAACTGAGCGCCATAGAAAGTGATGATGCCTATCTCTTTTTTGGGTTCGCCGTTGGCCACTTTGGCAGCCCAGGCTTTGTTCATCTGTTCACACAATTTTTCTATACAAGCAACTTCTTTATTATTTTGATAAGAAGTTCCTATTTGGTTCTCTTGATATCTTCTATCCGAAGGTATTTTAACCCAGATTATATGCCGATCTTCCCGAATAAGTTTACCTCCTACATTATGTGATCGTTGGTTGTCAGGATCTGTAAGTCCGCAGCTTAAACCCCCATCACCCTCGTTATAAAACTGGTTGATGGCTTCCATAATTTGAGGGTGCATACGGTACTGGATATTCAACTTTTGGGTTATCCCTTTTTGCACACTCGTCGCTGCTTCAAATTGCTGCTTAAACCAAGAAGTTTCTAAAAATTGGACTTTCTCTCTAGGAACTGAAAGTTCTTCAGCTAGTTCATCTAAATTTTCTTCATCAAGAATAGGTGGTAACTGGCGATAGTCACCAATCATCACAACTTTTTTGCCTTTCAGTGCCGGAATCAGCAATGCTGGAGGAGTGCTTTTACTCACTTCATCAATAATCACAACATCAAATTTGCTAAATTTTTGAGAAAAACTCCCTTTGGCCGCTTTCATACAGGTAATACCAACAACATTAACATTCTCTAAATATTTTTTGCTGATTGCTTCGAGGTCTGTGTCTGACGGATTGCGTAACCTGTCAATCCACTTTTGCATGGTAGACTCGTATCGGTTAAGGTAAGCCTCTGCCTCAGCAAGCTCTTTTTGCCATGAATCAAAATAAAGTGAAACATTTTTCAAGAGTTTAGGATTGAATATATCTATAGAAGAAATATCACGTTTTAGGCGTTCAGGAATTCTTTGCCATACGGATTGCCACCAATTCCTTTCGGCTTCTAAATAATTTGATTTTTTTTGTAACTGTGTTGTTACTTCGTTAAGACTATTTTCAGTTTTTCTAACTTGAATTAGTAAATTTTATACTTCTTGTTTAAGAGGTTCAAATTCCCTGTAAATTAATTGATTAATCTTGTTAAGGATTGCTAAAGGTTCCAATAATAAACATAGGTTCAAAAGTTCCTCAATTTTGCTTTGCCAAGAGCGAGCTTCTTTTTCTAAAGTTAGAGATTGATTAGTAATATTCTGAGGCTGATTAATATATTGTTGAGCTATGATATGCCATGTTTTTGGGATTTCTAATAATTCAGTCAGGTTATGCAATTGTTGGTAAGCTGTATCAACGGCCACTTTAATATGTTTTTCTTGAATAGCTGCGTATTTTTTTGTAATTAAATTTTGTTTTTGGCTGGGAGCTATAAAGCCTCTATTCCCACTTATTATATTTTGAAGAAAATCAATTATTCTATTGATATATCCTCTAAGCCCTCGATAATTTTCGCTAACCAGTCTATCTAGTTTACTAACAATATCAGATAATAATTCCCAGTCGCGCTGTCTTTCAATTAAACTCATTGCTGCCACTGAATTACTAACACAAGTAATTGCTGTCTGAATTTTTTCAGACATAACATTGCGAAACCAGAATGCCAACCCCCAGAACTGGTAGGGGGGAACAGTAAGATCGAGTTCAGCAGATAGTTGCTTACAGCGCTCAACATTTACCTTTAACTGCTGTATATCATCCTTTTTAGTAATGTAAGGTTCTAAACGCTCTAGTAATTCTTTAATCTTGGGATCTTCCCAATTTGCTGAAGAAGGTTTTGCAATCAGATCACTTAACTCAACGGTAAGAGTTTCTAATGGTTGTAAGTTATGAGCAGCTTGCTGATAAAAATTTCTTTTTTCTTTGTAGATCAACTCTAAAGCAGCTTGGCTATTTAGTAGTTCCTGCTGTTCAAATGGAAAAGTTTCTTCCATTTGGATATAGGCGGTAAATCGCTCTCGCGATGTTAGCAATTCTCCTATACTTTTGACAATTTGGCGCGGTTCAGATAAGCGGTTTTCACAGTCAGCAGCAGTATTTTCCAACCACGTTAAGGGTTTTAGTATCAATTGCTACATTTTGCACCAAATATCCGAGAGAGCCGATTGGACAATTTGAGGCATCAAAAATATCTTTTGGAATAAGGTTAGCATAGTGTTATTGCTTCACTTGCGATCGCTTTTACTACCGCGCACACACACTGCTGCGTGATATAAAGCGATCGCATATCTCAATGCTAGAGCCTGTGCTTTCGGCAGTCCGATTTCCTTTATCATATTTAAAAGTCTGGTTGATCGTCTAAAAGCTCGATCGACAAATTCATCTGTTCCTTTCCCCGCGCCAAAAAACTTTCGCACTCCTGTAAATATTCGACAGCTACGGAGAATTGCTCGAAAACCTGTTCTAGGGCTAATTCTCCCGATTCTACCTGCTGAATTATTGCTTCTATGCGATCGACTGTTTCTTCATAATTCCAGTCTGACTGGCGCAAGGGCGAATTAATCATAACTTTTCTGTCGCATCCAATATTTCTACAATCTTAACTTTCACAACGCCCCGACTCAATTTCAGCGTCAATTCCTCTCCCAACACTAAACCCTCGGTGCTACGGACGATCGTACCATCACTTTGGATCGCCGCTGCGTAACCCCTTTCCAAAACCGCTGCGGGATTTAAGGCGGATAACTTTTGTTGCAGCACTTCCAATTTACCACTGGCTTGCTGCAAAGTTCGGGAGGTTACAGGTAAACGCTTTAATCGATTTTGCAGTTGTTGTAAATGCTTTTCTTCTTTTTGGAATCTGGATCTGACAACCTGTGCTAAATTGACGACTCGCTGTCGATGTTGGAAGTAAATATCTGCTAAATTAGGTACGGCTTGTTCCGCCGCCGCCGTCGGAGTGTGAGCTCGTCTATCGGCCACTAAATCAGCGAGAGATTCGTCTCTTTCGTGACCGATGCCAGTTATAATTGGAATGGCACAATTACCGATCGCCCTTACCACTCGCTCATCATTAAAACAGGCCAAATCTTCCGCAGCACCCCCACCCCGCCCTAAAACGATCGCATCAGCCCTACCATCCAATTCTACGCGGGCGATCGCCCTAACAATCTCAGCAGGAGCCGATTCTCCCTGCACCGCTGTTGGCGATAACAACACCTGCAAACGCGGATATCTTTGAGTTAGGGTGCGCTGAATGTCCCCCCAAGCTGCACTGGTATCGGATGTCACCACCGCGACAATTTTCGGGTGTGTGGGGATTGGGCGTTTTCTCGCTGGTGAGAATAAACCCTCAGCATCCAAGCGCGATCGTAATTGTTCCAATCGCAAGGCTTGTAAGCCTTCCCCGGCGATTACACATTCGGAAACAGTCAACTGGTACTCGCCACGAACTTTGTAAACTCGGAGGCTTCCCAATACCAGCAATTTCGCTCCTTTTGTGGGTTTCTCTAGTAATTTTGGCCGCTGAGATTTCCAGACTACGCAGCGAATAGCAGCGCTTTTGTCGGCATCGCAGAGGGTGAAATAGGTGCCGCTGGGGTGTTCGGAAACGCTGGCGACCTCCCCTGTCACCCACAGGGATTGCAAGCGGCGATCGCCCTCTAACAAGTCTTGGAGGTAAGATGTTAGTCGAGCAACAGATAAAGCTTTGTCGGAAATAGTTGAAGTCATCGACGGTCGTAACTAAAGGCAAATCTAGGCTAATATATCTAAGGTGATTTATTCAACTTGTTTGGAAATAATCTATTAATGATATCACTTTCTATGACTTCCATGAATATGTTGCGCCAAGAGGCGGAGGCGATCGGTATTACTGAGGAACAAGCCAAAAAATATGGCAACATTCGACACAGAAGAACTTGGTCTCTGGCGATCGAACATCACCTCTCCATACAAGCAGAAGCCGATCGCATTCAACCATCTTTCACCACTGGCGATCCCAATTCCTCCTTTCCCTCGACAGACTCTAGACAGACGGAGAATCGCCAAGAGTTAAAGGATTACGGCATTCAACTAACTGCAAATATAGGGGAATCGGGACATAGAATAGCACAGCAAACAGCACCAATGATTGCGGCCAAACAGCCAGCAGAATATTCGGTACCGCACAGCAAATCCATCTACCGCCTCAAGCAAGCTCGCAGTTTTGACCAAGTAGTTCAAAATCACATTAAAGCCTTAAAAATCGCATCAAATACTCGCACAAATTCGCCACATTTATCGAGCTGCAATTGGGTTTGTCCTGAGTGTGGCCCCCAAGCCGGAATTAGCTGTCACCTTTGTGAAGGTACCGGAAATATCACTGACATTGCAGCCATTGGATGGACTCTAGCTTATATGGAAATGTTGGGCTGTTCCGCCCGCGAAATAGAACCAATCAGGAGATTATTCCCGGAATCAAATACACTGGAATTGAATTTAAAAATTTGTGTAGCCATCAAACAAAGTACCGAAGTTTTAGCCCGCACTGAAAAATGGTTATAGGAGAAGGAAGAAGGAAGAAGGAAGAAGGAAGAGGGCCCTTCGACTCCGCTCAGGAACCGCTTCAGGAAGAGGGAAGAAGGAAGAGAGCCATTCGACCCTTCGACTAGGCTCACGCGCACCGCGAAGCTGACTGAACCGAGTCATATCAATTCCGGTTGTATCGGAATGATTAAACCACAGAGAACACAGAGGACACAGAGAAAGAGATCAGAGAAATAATAATTCCGATGTCAACGGATTTGATATCAGTCCGAGGTCCGAGGGAAGAAACAGTCAACATTCAACAGTCAAAACAGATTCCAGCCCTTTTAAAGCAACTTCCAAATCATCATTAATAACTTGAAAATCAAATTCTCCCGCAGCTTCAATTTCTGCTTTAGCCCGTAACAACCGACGGGTAATCGCACTTTCAGAATCTAAACCCCGACTGCGCAGACGGCGTTCCAATTCTTCCCAAGAAGGAGGTAAAATAAAAATTCGCAGCGCCTCTGGAAACTTATCTCTAATTTGTCTAGCACCTTCAAGCTCAATTTCTAGCAATACCAACTTACCCGCTTCGATACCCCGCTGGAGAGCAAAATAGGGAGTACCGTAAAAATTACCCGCAAACTCAGCCCATTCAACCAATTCTCCAGCCTCAACCATTTCTTCAAAGCGACTGCGACTGACAAAATAGTAGTGTTGTCCGTCAATTTCTCCTTGACGGGGCCCACGAGTTGTCACCGATACAGAGAGATGCAATTCGGGATGGCGCATGAGGAGCGATCGAACTAAGGTGCCTTTCCCCGCACCGCTAGGCCCTGTCAGAACAATTAATTTCCCTGATTTCATGTTGACAATAGAAACTTTTAACAATTTAAGTTGTCGCTCAGTCTAGACTGTAGGCGCTCAAATTGCAACCGTCACAAGCTCAATCATCCCGACTTTGGCCCTCTTTGCTCACCACAAAGCGATTAGCCACGGTTTCCGGCTGAATCGCCGAGAGAATCACATGGCTTGAATCCGTAATAATAACCGCTCTCGTGCGGCGTCCGTAGGTAGCATCCACCAGTTGTCCTCGCTCCCGCGCATCGGTAATAATCCGTTTAATTGGCGCTGACTCTGGGCTGACAATCGCAATCACTCGATTAGCAGACACAATATTACCAAAACCGATATTAATTAATTGAATATCCATGAAAAGCTGAATGTATAGGTGAACGATCGACTGTTATTCCTAATTTCTCATCATATATACAAATATTGTTTTTTTACCACTTTCAAACTCAGGTCAAATACTTTTTTAGTTTTAGACTCCCGGATTGATTCGATCGCAAACTGATTGACCGGAAACAACCCAAATCCCCATCAGTCGCAGTTCCGGCTGTTTATGAAAACTTTAAGAAATAGCAGCTATTTTGCCCGATATCTGAAAAATTTTGTAAAGTTTTCGATTTATAGTTGCCAATAAAAGCATTATCTGTATCCAAACAAAATCCACTCTACATGAAAAACTATCAACCACTATTTTTAAGTAAAATTACATACTTAATTCCACAAATACTCAATGGATAATAGCCGTAATAATACTGATACGACAAAACCCGGTTTCTGACAGAAACCGGGTTATTTGTCCCCTATGGGTATGTCCTGATACCATTTTCATAAAGTCCTACTACAAATGTAGTTCTTAGCCCCCCCTTAATAAGGGGGGGTTGGGGGGGTAGATATGTAGCGCTACTTTATGAAATTGGTATGAGTGGATTAAGCCGCCACTAAACCGCTATGTCTTAACAAAGCTTGAGTGCTCGGTTCCCGTCCCCGGAAACTTTTAAACACTTCCATCGGGTGCAAACTGCCACCCAATCCTAATACTGTATCGCGGAAGCGTTTGCCTGTAGAGGCGATCGCCATTTCATCCTCCAAACCCGCTTCCTCAAAGGCCGCAAAAGCATCAGCACTAAGCACTTCCGCCCATTTATAACTGTAATAACCGGCCGCATAGCCACCCGCAAAAATGTGTCCGAAAGCGCACAAAAATGCGTCCTCTTCCAGAGGAGGTAAAACAGTAGTAGTTTTAGCAATGCGGTTGCGGACATCAATCACAGTTTCGCTACCTCCCGGCTGGTAGCGGTGGTGCAATTCGATATCAACACTGCTAAAATGTACTTGTCTGAGCATGGCACTACCACTCATGTAATGCCGCGCTGCTAACAGCTTTTGGTAATAATGTTCCGGCAAAGTTTCCCCAGTTTCATAATGCTTTGCCATGCCGAACAACGTAGCGCGATCGTAACACCAATTTTCCATAAATTGACTGGGCAACTCCACAGCATCCCACTCAACATTATTAATGCCAGATGCTCCCGCATAATCGACCTTGGTCAACATATGCTGCAAACCATGACCGAATTCATGGAACAAAGTTTCTACTTCCAAGAAAGTCATTAAACTCGGTTTACCATCCACGGGCGGACTTTGGTTGCAAACCAAATATGCCACCGGTAAGCGCGTCTTGGTAACACCCGCTTCCACAAAGGAAGCCCGGACCACGCACTCGTTCATCCAAGCACCACCACGCTTTTCTTCCGGGCGATTGTACGCATCTAAATAGAAATAGGCGATCGCATTTCCTGATTCATCATTTATTTGGAAATAACGCACATCTTTGTTCCACACAGGAGCTTGACCGTCCGCAGCAATTACTGTCACGCCGAACAGTCGTTTGACTAATCCAAATAACCCCTCCAATACCTGTGGTAAAGCAAAATAAGGACGTAATTCTTCCGCACTAAAAGCAAACAATTCTTCCCGTCGTCGTTCGGACCAAAAAGTGACATCCCAGTGCTTCAATTTCCCAGATTCCAGTCCGCCTTTTTCAGCAGCAAAAGCCTGCAATTCTTCTAAATCTTTGACCGCAGCATTGTAACTAGAGAGGCGCAATTCTTCTAATAAAGCTTCCACTGCTGCAACGTTGGGAGCCATTTTGCTCGCCAAACTCAATTCTGCATAACTACTGAAACCCAGCAAAGCAGCTTGTTCCTGGCGTAGTGCTAAAATGCGATCGGTCAAGGGCCAGTTATTCAATTCCCCACTAGAAGCGCGGCTAATAAAAGCTTTGTACAATTTTTCCCGCAAATCAGCGCGGGTGCTGTGCTGCATGAAAGGGCCGTAACTAGGAAAGTCTAAGGTAATGCACCAAGGGCCATTTTCGGCATCGGCATTTTCTGCGCCGGCGCTGCGAGCAACTTGGGCTGCTAAACTCAACAAACTGGGCGGCAAACCATCAATTTCATCTTTGTTGGTGAGGGTGAGACTAAAGGCTTTTGTAGCGTCGAGAACGTGATTGGAAAATAGAGTAGTAGCTTCTGCTAATTCTAATTGAATGGCATTAAAACGCTCTTTTTTTTCACCTTCTAAACCGACACCAGAGAGTTCAGCATCTCGCAGAGCAGCTTCTACAATTCGCTGTTGAGCTGACTCCAGGCTATCCCAACTTTCGCTGGCCCGCAGTGCTTTAAAAGCTTCGTAAAGAGGCTTACTTTGACTGAACTTGCTCCAAAATTTTACTACTTGTGGCTGTACAGTTTCGTGAGCCGATCGCAATTCCGGGCTATTTTTCACCCCCATCAAATGTCCGACAATACCCCAAGTCCAATTTAAACGCTCTCCGAGTTCCTGTAGAGGTTCTACTAGGCCACTCCAAGTGGGCTTGACAGAGACTTCTAAAGCAGTCAGTTCTGCTTCTAGTTGTGGCAGTAGGTGGGCGATCGCAGGGACAATGTGTTCTGGCGCGATCGCTTCAAAAGGAGGCAATCCTTTGCCAATTAGTAACGGATTTTCCGTAATCGTGACGGTTGCAGTCATTTAATTTTCTGGTAACAGGTTGAAAAAAAATCAGCTAGATAGATTAGCTTTTAATTGTTTAACACAAATAGCATAATCCTGTCTTCATCTCTCTGGGATATCCCTCTGCGTTCTCTGCGTCCTCTGCGGTTAAATCATTCCCATCCAACCAGAAACGACACTACTAACTTTTACTAAGTATTCTGCAACTGCTTCACCACAGAAATTAACCGCTTGAGGTGTGGTTTAACAACCTCTTGATGTTCCTGTTCCAAGTTATCGATTTGAGCCTTAAAACTAGACAAATCCCCCGATTGTTGTGCTTGAGCCTGCACCTGGCTTTGGAGATTGGCAATTACTTTCTGGATTTCTAAAAATCGAGTATTGACTCCTTCCCAGTCATCTTGGGTGATGGAAGTTTCTCCCAATAGTTGAGTCACGCTTTGCAGTTCCTCAATCGCCTGTTCAACTGCTTCGAGATTTGTCGGTGATCCCACGGATAAATCTTGGAGTTGTTCTCTCACCTGGTGGCGGACATCTAGGACAGCGGAGGCGACAATTTCCTGCAAAGAAGCTACCGACTGCCCCAAGCTCAGCAACTGCTGCTCAATATTGATGGAATCCTCAAAACTTTCGGGCCGTGGTAGTGCAGACATTTGCTGGCGGAGTGATTCTATATCTGCGGACAACTGCTTACGGACTTTGAGAATTACCGTCGCCGCAGTTTTCTCGACTTTGTTTACAGACTTTTGTACTGTGGCAATTTCCGAGTTTTGATCGAGCCGCACCTGCTGCTCAAATCGATAACGGTTGGCAACATTCAGCGACAAAGCTAAAGTTAGGGGTGCCACACCGTAAAAAGCTTGACCCGACAGGGCCACGGCTAGGGAACCGACACCAGAGGCTGCGAGGGAGGCGTATTCTGCCAACTCCAGCCAGTGTCTTTGAGGGGCTGTTTGTCTCAACTGCTTAGAGGCTGAGGGGTTTGGCTGCCGCAGAACTCTTTGGGTCATAGTATCTTCTCGTTGTTGGTAAGGTTGCGAGATTGGGTGGAGCATTGATTTTTATCCTTTTTAAAACTATATTTCTTAGATTATTTCCTGCCACTCTTAATATTTTTACCTGAGCGAGTCAGTTAAGGATGGCTGGCATATTATGATATGTCTAGTGTATTTAGCGGTTTGTGGCGATCGGTCAGAACGCGCCCCTATTTTACAGGATTTTGCGCGTAAGTCCTAGTCAACATCCATTGCCCATCCCAAATTTATGGTAATAATTGACCGATGAACTCAGAAAAACCCGGAATTGGCGATCGGCTCCAGTCTATTTTGAGTATCACAATCTTTGTGATTCTTGTATTAGGAGTAGGTTTTTTAAGCGTTAATTTTATTTTAGCTCTTTATGCAAAATTTTCTTAAACCAGACTAGATAGCGCAGAAACCAGATTTTTTGCGAGAATATTTCCTGACAGCCACAGATTTAGTAAAAACCTGCTGGTTGAGCGAAGTCGAAACCCGTTTTTTTTAGTAACCGAGGACACGGCAACGATCATTGGTGTCAACTTAAGCTGTTAGCCCGCCAAGTCCGTTAGTCATCCCACGGGTCCTAAGCGTGAATTAATTCCCTGTCTAATAGCACAAGTCCTCTGAAGAGGACTGAAGAAATCATGAGTCCTCTTTTAGAGGAATTTAGCTTTGAGGCAGGGGTTTCAACCCTTGCCGGACTTGCCGGACTATGCAATGAACCTTAAGTTGACACCAATGCGCTCTTGGAGTCTCCTGACTGTGGATAACATTAATTCTCCAAAATAATCAATATTTCTAATCATTTCAACTATAAAGATTGTGGTCTGGGTCTAGCCAGACAATATAAAAAACATTTTCACTAAAAAAGCCATGCACCCGACCGTATTCATTCGCAGAAATTTGAAACTGGTAGGGCATATTTACTAGCGCAGATTCATTGGGAATCCCAAAGCCATTAGGTTCGGTAGTCTCTTTCCAAGCTATGCCATGACAACGCAGACTTTTACTTTGATTATTGATAACCTCTTGAGCATTCAATTGTGACAAATCGCGCAGTCGTCTCAATAGAGATGCTAAGTATCTAGCATCTCTACCACCAATGGAGAACTTATCTTTATCATCCTGGTAATACCTTAAAGAAAAGCTAATTCCTTCGGGAATTTGGATATTGACAACCTCTCTCCTTGGTGAAGATGGTTGACTACGAATCTCAGTATCTTGTCTTTTTTTATGCTTCTTCGATGACACGAGTTTTGTAAAAAGTTTTCATTGATTCCTTCGTAATAATAGCATGAGAAGGTTCATATTTTGGCAAATTACCTCTAGCATTAATCCAAGGGTCTTCACGTCGCACCATCAATTCTAACTCATAGGCATCCCGAAAGAAGTAATCATCGGATAACTCGTCTAAAAACTCTTGTACTTCTTTGGAAAATTCGGGTTTTTCGACTTCTTTGAGAATTGGTTTAAAGTCAAATTGTTCTTGGTATGCGTAAAATAAAGCCGGGATAGTCGGTCCGTGTACCCACGCTTCAAAATCTTCATCAAACAGCGGTGTATCCTCAAATGCTAAATACCATGCTTGGGCGTAGTACAATAGTTTTTGTAGCTTGTGGTTGCTGAGGTAGGAGCCGACATCATTGGCGAACCAGATGTAGTAATCAGCGAGTTTAGAGGCTGTTGTGACTGTAGTTATTGTGGTCATATAACTCGACTCAATATATTTTTTATTCTATGATAGCACAGTCACCGTCATTTATGATTGGGCGGTTGAAACCGCTTCTACATAAACAAAGTCTGCCTCCGCAGACTAAGAAATAAAGGAGGTATTTAAGGCGGATTGGGTATAACTGAAATCTTACCCTCTGTCAAAAAATTGTAGGGGCGGGTTTTACGAATAATCATCGCCAGAAACAAACAATCTCGAAAACCCGCCCTCTAACTCTAACCCAACGGTAAATCGCAACCCATTTATTTAGTGCTCTGTGTTAAAAATGTGTAGGGGCGGGTTTTACGAATAATCATCGCCAGAAACAAACAATCTCGAAAACCCGCCCTCTAACTCTAACCCAAGGGTAAATCGCAACCCATTTATTTAGTGCGATCGTCGAGTTTTGATATACTGCTTCAGTACAGGTGACAAAGTGTAAAAACTTTCCTGTTTTTCGATCGAGCAGCGTCGCGATAGAGATTGCAAGGCGTTGAGCAAATCTGATGATGGTATTTGTGTGTTTTGGAGCAATTTGGCGAAGTTGACTGGCTGATTTTCTGTCGCCAACAATGACAGGACTTGTTTTTCTAGTTCGGAAGTGCGATCGAACTGCTCATCTAAAACATCTTTCAAATCTTCCGGCAACAATATGGTATCATCTATTAATAACTCTGCCGCGCCGATTCCCAACTCTTGAATCAAAGTCGCCACGCTTTTTAACCAGAAGGGATTACCTTGGTAGCGGTGAATCAGTGCTTCGCAGTTATCAATTTCTGCTAATCCTTTATCTCTGAGGATTTCCCGTGCGGCTGCGGTGTCTAAACCAGTGAGTTGTAAAGTCCGAATGGGAGTATTTTCGCTGGTGAGTTGAGGCACTTCTTTCGGCGGTTCCCAACCGATTAGCAGAAAGCAACTTTGATGGGATAATTTTTCTATCTGTTTGAATAGGGAGCGATATTCTTCGTAATCTGGTTTATACTTTCCTGCCAATTCGTCGCTACAGAAAAGGTTATGAACGTCATCTAATACTACTAAACAGCGATGATTTTGTAAATATTTAATTAGCGGTAAGGGTTTCTGGTTGGTTGGGGATGAATCAGGGTTTTCTGAGTTGGAAAACAACTGTATTAGGTTAGGTTGAAATTTATCGATGGTGGGGAATTCGTCTAGGGTGCACCAAACTGTGTATTCAAAGTCGTGTTTGATTTGTTTTACGAGTTGTACTGCTAGGGATGTTTTGCCGATGCCGCTGATTCCGGTGAGGGTGATGAGGCGGCAGTTTTGTTGTAGAATCCAGGTTGTGAGGGTTTGGAGTTCGGAAGTGCGATCGAAGAAATTACCCAACTCCGGCATTTCGCTTAAATCTTGATGTATAGTTTTGGTTTTTTTTGTGTTAGCTGTTTCCTGATTTGGTGGGTGTAAGTTTGGTATATCTGGTGAGTGTAAAGTTTCTCCACAAAAATTAACGAAGCCTATTTGCACAGAGTCCTGTCCAAAATGTTTTGAAAACAGGAATACTTGCAATCTCTCCATTGCCGAGCTAAAATTCGATTTACTAACATCTTCTCCTAACTCTTCTGAAAGTATTTCCCATAATTCTGCTCCCACTTTCCTCACACTACTTTCCGAACAATCAAAGTCTTTGGCTATGTGCTTGTATGTCTCGCGTTCTAGAGTGCCTTTGAGTACCGCTTCCTGTAAGTCGTCTAGGTGTTGACCCGTTTTCTCGAAGACTATGCGATCGGCGAGGTTTAAAGCTTCTTTTAGGTTCATCGGGGCCGGGAGATGTGAAAATTTTATGTATTATACACATTTATCCGCTTTTTAGAACAATTTTGTACAAAAATGTACAAAAATAGATAAAATAAAATGAAACAGGAAAAAACTGTAGGCAAAATTGAACATTTTTGTGGTAGACAAATCTTGAATTTCCACAAATAATAGAAAAATGCTAAATCAATCAAATGTGTGAGGCAAATAAATGACAGTTTATCTTGGTTCTAAACCTGTTGCTGAAATTGCAGTTAATGGTTTGAAAGAGGAACAGTTACAGAAAATCAATCCAAAAGTTTTAGCTGCGATTCAAGCGATTCAAGCAGAACGTATGGGTAAAGAGCCAATTGCCTGGTCTGATTTTAGTAGTCATACTACTAATTAAATTTAGATTGTTACAGAGACGGCGCTTGGCTGAGAAGTCTTTTAGCCAACAATGATTTTGGTTCTATAGTATAGCTTGAAGGAAAATTTATGTCACTTGAATTGCTTCTACCCCAAAGAACTGAGTTCTACGAAGTCCGACCTATAACAACAGTTGTAGTTAAAATCGTGAGTCGTTGCAATCTCAAGTGTTCCTATTGCTATATGTATGAACACCCAGATCAAACTTGGAGAGAGCAGCCAGTTGTGATGAGTGCTAAGACGATTCAGCTTTTAGCAGATCGTCTTAGCAGCTATATTCGTATTCGTGAATTGAAACAGATTATTGTGGTTTTTCATGGGGGTGAGCCTCTGCTACTCGGAGCTTCTAAGCTGAGAGAGTTTTTCACTATTTTGCGGAGTAGTTTTCAGGATATTGAAGCGGATATCAGGTTCGGAATTCAAACGAATGCAACGCTGGTAGACGATGACATTGTACAGGTATTTCAAGACTTCAAAGTGCGTGCGGGTGTGAGTATTGACGGGCCCCAAGAATGGAACGACCTTATGCGAGTTGATGCCAAAGGGCGTGGCAGCTTTTCGCAGATTATCGCTGGTGTAGAAAAGCTGCGTAATCCCAAGTCTGGGGGGTCTGTGTTTGGAGGTTTTCTCACCGTTGCGAATCCTGAAATAGATCCTTATGAGCTATTGACATTCTTTGAGGAACTAAACACCAGTGCTATAGATTTTCTTCTGCCAGACTTCAACTATGATACTTTTCCCTACGATAAGTATCCCCCAGGAACTTTTGGTCGATGGCTATCCGCTCTTTTCGATTATTGGTTAGCTTCAGAAACCAAGATGGAAGTTCGTATATTCAGAACTATCATGAAGCTTTTAATGGGTGGAAAGAGAGGCTATGATTCCTATGGGGCATTGAGTGATGGAGTGATTGTGGTTGAGACTGATGGCACTTATCACGGACTAGATGTTCTGAAAACTGCATATCATGGCGCTACCAAAACAGGTATGTCACTGAATTCTCATCCGATTGAAGCTTTAGAATCTTTGCCTCTGGTCACAGCACTATCTAACAAGCAGTCTTCTGCACCTCAAAAGTGCTTTGATTGTCGCTTATTTGATATCTGTGGTGGCGGATATCTTCCCCATCGTTACAGTTCCGAGCATGGTTTTAATCGGGAATCAATTTATTGTGAAGATCTAATAATTCTCATCGATCACATCAAAGATTACTTATCCACTGAACTATCGGGTATCTCATAAGGACGTTCCGTTATGATCGTGTGTGCAGAGCAAGAAACTAAGATTGGAACTGTTGACTTGGAGTTAACCTGTCAGCTAGATGATACTCAACTTTTCTACCAAAATGCGTTGATTAAATATGTCGAGGAGTCAGCTACCCGACACATAGCCATGCTGCATATTCTCAGCAATCAAGGTTATGAGCTAGCCACAGCACTTCTCCAACAAAGCGATGATGTGGATATGTTGAGCGGTTTGTTTTTGCAATATAGGGAACTTGAAGCAAAATCTCGATCGCTTTTCCAAGCTTATGTCAGCGGTGATACTGATATGATTAAGAACTTCCTAATTAATTTCTATACTCTATTTTCACCGCTGAGTGGGGGTTTGAGTTTAGGTTTAAATCCTCTCATAAACGTGAAAGTCACTGCTGGCTCTCTTCTTTGTTTTCCTACGCTAGCTAGAGCGGCGGCTGTTATGCGAGATAGCAATCTTGGAGAAATTACACAACAAGCAATTGATTTGCTAATTGATGATAAATCCGATCGCATAACTTGGTTGCCAGACAGCTTTACACGATCGGGAATTCGTATTTCCACAGCAATAACTCAACCAGCAGCAGCGGGAAATGAGTTTAATTTCATTGAAAAAGATTATGTTCATGATATTTCGGCTGTAAGCACCAGGCATGATGAAATCCGCCTCTGCTTGGATATGCTTGGATTCCTAGATATCGGACTTGGTGTCAGCATGAGTCGCGTGATGAAGGTGTACACTGTCTTACCTCGTTACTCTCCAACTACACGGAAAGCTGGTTCTGTATCACAGTTGCCTGGTTGGGCTTGGCAAGATTTCGATCCAGAAGCCGATCGAATGGAAGAAAGATGCCACTTGTGCGTACAAATGGTGCATGAGTTTTTTCATACCAAAGTTAATCTAATAGAAAAAAATGTGCGTCTTTACACAACAGACGGAAATTCACCAGAGGTTTTCTCTCCTTGGAAAAACAGAGATCGTCCCCTCAGACAGGTGATTCATGCTTTGATGACCTTTTCTGCCGGGGCGGCAGTATGGGCTAAACTTGTATCTTCTCCTTGGTTTTCATCTGAAAAGTTGTACTCGGAAGCTGAGAGTTACTGGGTTGAAACACTTGGTTTTGCCGATTTAGCTTATCAAGGTTTAATAAAGTCTGAAGCATTAACTGATGCGGGCAAGCTTTTAGTTAGTGCTTGTGTTGATAATTTGCGATTGACTATTAAATCAGATCGCAGCCATTTGTCTTAGTTTCTAGTAACTGAATGAGTTAGGTAATTTAGAACACCACAAAGAATATGGAAGAAAATTTTCTGCTATTGAATGAGTTAGCAAAAAGACTATCCTATAAACCAGGCTATAGCTTTTTAATCCGTCGAATCGATAACGAAAAAGCTTTGATTTCGCTTAGATGTCCATCGTTACCTAATTCTCAAGAGGAAGGTGAGGAGGTTGGGTTAACAATCAATAACACAGTAAAGCTGTCAGCGATCGTAACACCATCAGATGCCTTACACGCTTTCGCAAAAGTCGTGGCAAGTCTAGAGCTTCATGAATCGGCAGAATGGTTCAAAATCGACGATCGGCAAGTATTTCTGCCACATGGTTGGGAAGATGAATTTGGCGGCTTTAAGTGGGAGGATTTTATGAATCTTAATGGTAAGTTCCTTACTGCTCTAAAAAACTTTATGGAGCAGCCTATTGTATGAAGTAGAGATGATTGCATGGATCGCGATCGCCCATTACGCATCAAAACCGATCGCCTAAAATGAAAGATCGATCGCACTATGGGCAAAAATTTCTGGTAATATATAGCGCGTACTTGAATCAAACAATCTACATTTGTGGAAAAACTTCCAAACGAGGCCTTAGTAGTTCGTGGCGGTCGTAATCGCAAGCGAAGATATTAAACGCAGCACCGGAACTCACCCCAGCGGCATCACGGGTATTTCTGTAGAATGTGCAGTAGAATTATCTGTAGCAGAGTTAGCAATGACCATCCCTCATGGACAAGTTGGTGTGACGACAGTTGGTGAAGTTCGAGCGTCCGATGGAGATGTCATCCGTACTTCAGGGAGAAGCCCAAATCATGCAACATTAACAGGCTTAACGCCAGAACAAACAAGTCTGCTGCTGACACCAACGATTGCTAACCCATCACAACAATCATCCTGACTGGAGCAAAAATATGAATTATCCCAGAATCTTTGCAGACTTTCATAATGCAGATGAACAAGGTCGCCTTCGCCTAAATTGTGTTGGTACAATTGAAGATTTGAGTCGCCAAAATATTAAGTTGCAAGATGGTCAATTACTAGCATTTTATGACGAAGAGTTAGAAGTCGATGGCGTGGTGCAATATTCAGAAGAGGAAAATCTTTGGGTTGCAGCAATTGATTGGAAACAAATTAAGCAGGTAGAAGATATGCTTGTTCAAGCAACAGTCTAGTGCGATCGCCCTTCACACCAAATACCAAACACTGCGATCGTTGTACGGAGTGCGATCGACACTCGTTATAATCAAAGTATCAATCCTCCTGAGATGCCGTGATGACTATCAAAGAACTCCTCATCCAAGAAATCGATAGCACCCCTGACGAACTGCTTGCGGATCTTCTCAGCTTGGTGCGATCGCTCAAATCGCCTCCACACCCCCAAGTCAATACCTACGAACAACTCCTAGAGCGCATCGACTACCTCGAAGCCATCATCGGCATCCGCAAAGGACTTGAAAGCTTCGATCGAGGTGAAGGAATCCCAGTCGATCGAGCTATGACAGCACTACAGCAGCAGTTCAACATTCCTCAGAGTCTATGAGTTATCAAGTCCTAATCCAACCACCCGCCTTTGCTGAAATTGAAACCGCCTATCGTTGGATGTGCGATTATTTGAGCGCTGATGCTGCAAATCATTGGTACTACGACCTCCAAGATGCGATCGCATCCTTGCAACAGTTTCCTTACCGTTGCTCAGTTGCACCCGAAGCAGCCATAATTGGTCGGGAAATTCGACAACTGTGGGTTGGTAAAGGAAGAACCCATCGGATTCTGTTTGTGGTGGAGTAGGATACCGTCGCGATATTACACATTCGTCACCGCCACCCGTGCTCCTTTAGGTACTGAACCACCAGAGTAATCGCATCAAATAGTCAATAAAGAGCGATCGCCCTTCACACCAAATACCAAACACTGCGATGATTGTACGGAGTGCGATCGACAGAATAAATGAGAAGTAAAATCTTACGAATTTGCTGCCCAAAGAATAGTAATATCGCTGTATTGCTTGAACATTGAATCAGCACTCACAAGCGTCATCTCCTCGATCTGAGCCTGGGCAATTAGCATTCGATCAAAGGGATCTCGATGATGTAATGGTAACGCAGCCGCTCGCAGGGCATGAGGTGCTGTAATTTCCAACGATCGCACATCTAACTGTATCATACGGCTAGAAATGTAGGTATCTATCGGTTCTGGCAGTGGCAACTTTCCGATCGCAACTTTGATACCCATTTCCCAGATACTAGCAACAGAAAACCACAATTCGTTCGTTTCATCGGCAATCTGTGCGATCGCCTCCTCATTCAATCGCTCTGGTTGGGCAAACCACCACAAAAAGCACTGCGTATCCAGCAATAGTTTCACTTTTCATCCCCCTCGAATGCGGTCAAAATATCTTTTGGCAAAGGATCGTTAAAGTCCTCTGGCAAAACAAATCTCCCTCGATCTTGCCCTAAACTAGCTCGTCGATTAGATGAAGTACGAAACGGCACCAACTTCGCGATTGGGATGTCTCCGTTTGCAATAATGATTTCTTCTCCCAATTCTACACGCAACAGTAGTAGTGAGAGATTTGTTTTAGCTTGATGGATATTTACAGTTTCCATGCTCTTAAAAAATTAAGTCTATAAGTTAAGTTTAGTTCGATGGTGAGAGTTCTGCAAGATCGAGTTTATGAATGCTCTACAAATACCACCCGGCGCATACTCTCACCAAAATTAATAGCGATCGCCTTAGTTCGATCGCCCTTCACACCAAATACAAAACACTGCGATGATTGTACGGAGTGCGATCGCCCCTGGCACCAAATACCTTCTGACCGCAATTACAGTATAATGAGGGAACATGATCAGCGTAAAAATTGCACAAAAATCATGACTATCGATCTAGAGATTTTTCAAACAGTCGTCAAGATGCCAGAATCTCTCAAACAAGAGATCTTGCATTATGCAAAATATTTACTTGAGAAACACGCAAAAACTGAATCATCTCCAGAACAACTTGAACAACCTCATGGTTATGGTAGTTGGGCCGGTCAAATCGTTATGTCTGATGATTTCGATGAACCGCTGGAAGATTTAAAGGAATATATGTAACATGGAATGCCTTTTAGATACTCATGCCTTTCTGTGGTACTTGCTTGGCGATTCAAATCTAGGTAGTAAAGCAAAAGAAGCGATCGATACTAAAACAGGTTTGTATTTCAGTATTGCCAGCCTGTGGGAAATTTCAATTAAAATTAATGTTGGCAAGCTTCAACTGAATCGATCGTTTGAAGACCTTCCGAAAGAATTACAATACATTAACGCTCAAATTCTACCAATTACATTTGAAGACACTGAGATTTACACAAGTCTTCCCCTGCACCACCCTTGATCCTTTCGATCGCATTTTGGTAGCACAGACGATGAATCATTCGCTGGTTTTGATTAGTCGTGATGAGGCTTTTGATGCTTATCCAATTCAGCGGGTGTGGTGATGAAGAAGGCAAAAATGTTAGATTAGCGATCGCCCTTGGCACCAAATACCAAACACTGCGATCGTTCTACCAAGAGCGATCGCTTGAGTAAAAAAGATCGATCGCACTATGGGCAAAAATTTCTGGTAATATATAGCGCGTACTTGAATCAAACAATCTACATTTGTGGAAAAACTTCCAAACGAGGCCTTAGTAGTTCGTGGCGGTCGTAATCGCAAGCGAAGATATTAAACGCAGCACCGGAACTCACCCCAGCGGCATCACGGGTATTTCTGTAGAATGTGCAGTAGAATTATCTGTAGCAGAGTTAGCAATGACCATCCCTCATGGACAAGTTGGTGTGACGACAGTTGGTGAAGTTCGAGCGTCCGATGGAGATGTCATCCGTACTTCAGGGAGAAGCCCAAATCATGCAACATTAACAGGCTTAACGCCAGAACAAACAAGTCTGCTGCTGACACCAACGATTGCTAACCCATCACAACAATCATCCTGACTGGAGCAAAAATATGAATTATCCCAGAATCTTTGCAGACTTTCATAATGCAGATGAACAAGGTCGCCTTCGCCTAAATTGCGTTGGTACAATTGAAGATTTGAGTCGCCAAAATATTAAGTTGCAAGATGGTCAATTGCTAGCATTTTATGACGAAGAGTTAGAAGTCGATGGCGTGGTGCAATATTCAGAAGAGGAAAATCTTTGGGTTGCAGCAATTGATTGGAAACAAATTAAGCAGGTAGAAGATATGCTTGTTCAAGCAACAGTCTAGTGCGATCGCCCTTCACACCAAATACCTTCTGACTGCAATTACAGTATAATGAGGGAACATGATCAGCGTAAAAATTGCACAAAAATCATGACTATCGATCTAGAGATTTTTCAAACAGTCGTCAAGATGCCAGAATCTCTCAAACAAGAGATATTGCATTATGCAAAATATTTACTTGAAAAACACGCAAAAACTGAATCATCTCCCGAACAACTTGAACAACCTCATGGTTATGGTAGCTGGGCCGGTCAAATCGTTATGTCTGATGATTTCGATGAACCGCTGGAAGATTTAAAGGAATATATGTAACATGGAATGCCTTTTAGATACTCATGCCTTTCTGTGGTACTTGCTTGGCGATTCAAATCTAGGTAGTAAAGCAAAAGAAGCGATCGATACTAAAACAGGTTTGTATTTCAGTATTGCCAGCCTGTGGGAAATTTCAATTAAAATTAATGTTGGCAAGCTTCAACTGAATCGATCGTTTGAAGACCTTCCGAAAGAATTACAATACATTAACGCTCAAATTCTACCAATTACATTTGAAGACACTGAGATTTACACAAGTCTTCCCCTGCACCACCCTTGATCCTTTCGATCGCATTTTGGTAGCACAGACGATGAATCATTCGCTGGTTTTGATTAGTCGCGATGAAGCTTTTGATGCTTATCAAATTCAGCGGGTGTGGTGATGAAGGAGGCAAAAATGTTAGATTAGCGATCGCCCTTGGCACCAAATACCAAACACTGCGATCGTTGTACGGAGTGCGATCGCCCTTTGTTGTTTCTGATGACCGATCGCCTAAAATAAAAGAGCGATCGCACTTATCTAATTCACAGCCAACCAAGCCGACATATTCAGCACTTTACTTTGACAAAAAATATGCTTTTAAGATACCTTGATTGCCTTTTTCATTCTTTGTTCGTGCCATTCTTTTGCACTTTCTTTGAGTTCCTCTATCTGCTCAAAATCTACCTGCATCACAGCCGTTTTAAACTCCACACCTAAAGCAAAGCTAATCTCAAGTAGTTCCAAAAAGCTAGCACTTTGATAACTTTTAGCCTCATGCTCTTTAATCCGCTGTTCATCAATTCCTAGCATTTCAGCTAGTTCTTTTTCGCTGATTTTGGCTGCAATTCGAGCTTTAATTAAAGCATCTGGCAGTTTATTCAAATTCTCAACTACAATTTCGATCGGCTCGCTCTTATCACAGTTAATCAATCTTTCATATTCAGCTATTTCTTCATGTAATTGATCCAAATGGCATTGGATTGCACCTCTACCTGCATCCCATTTGAGAAAGTCTTTTCTTTTTGCTTCTTCATCCCGATCCATCGCGGCCATAGTTTTTGTAAACTTTTCTACCCATTCTTGACTGACTTCATACTCAAATTCATCTTTAATCATGGTTCCCACCTCATTATATCTATAGCTATGATTCCTTTTTTTCTTTGTTTTCTATCCTTTTGAAAAAATTCAAAAGAATTATCTCCGTAATTACCTACAGGTTGGTCTGAGGGAAAAATCTCCCCTCTATACTTAGCTTTTTGGGCATTCCGGTCATAATGATTGAACAATCTAGGAGCATTAACTCTCAGATTATCCATGTCTACAGTTTCTCCATCGTAACAAGCATCAAAGTCGTTAGGATCTGGTTTGCTGGTAACAAAACTACCATTAATATAAATAGTCCTACAACCTGCTGCTTTTAACTGGGTCATTGCCAGTTTCAAGCCCCGTATCATGTTCTCTCTTTTAAAATTCGTACCAAATCTCTCGTTAAACTCCTCCCATTCACAGAAATGAACTCCTGGTGGTAGATTGCCGTTTTCATCGAATTCTGGAATCACTTGCTCACACTCATTCCACACATTAACGATTCGTCTTTTGATCTTACCATAGTTATCATTATAACTCACCATTATCCAGACAACCGACTCTGATAGGTGTAGAGGAATGGATTGGGCGATCGCCCTTCACACCAAATACCAAACACTGCGATCGTTGTACGAATTGCGATCGCCCTTTCTTGTTTCTGATGAGCGATCGCCTAAAATGAAAGATCGATCGCCCTTCAAGCTAAATACCAAACATTTCGATGATTGTACGAAGTGCGATCGCCCTTGGCACCAAATACCAAACACTGCGATCGTTGTACGGAGTGCGATCGCCCTTTCTTGTTTCTGATGAGCGATCGCCTAAAATGAAAGATCGATCGCCCTTCAAGCTAAATACCAAACATTTCGATGATTGTACGAAGTGCGATCGCCCTTCACACCAAATACCAAACACTACGATCGTTGTACGGAGTGGGGGAGGGCGGGTTTATTTAACCTGTCTGCAACCTTTAAAGCTCTTGGTGAACCCTTCGACTACGCTCAGGGCATCGCCCGCCCCTACAGCTTATTGAGAATGGTGCAATATCTCAGTTCTAACTCACTGCAAATTCTGTGAACTGACGCATATAAGGTGGATGAAACCCAACCACAATATCCGACTTCGGCACACCTATATTAACCAGCTCTTGCCCTAAATCAATTTCTGTTCCATTCTGCTGAATCCAGATTTTGCCATCCTTAATATCGAGGTGTATAGGACAACCGTAAACTCGCTGTTTGTTATCCCAACCGACTCGAACAACTTGATAATGATTGTGTTCTGTGTCAAAAATAACTTGCATCTCCACTTCTCCATAAGAAGGCTTGTATGCAGCATATTTTGTCAGAACTTGTTTGATATAATCCCGATATTTTTCTACTTTTTCCATAAAGATATCACCTCTTGTTCTACATCATAGACCAATAACTTAAACTGGTAATCATCCACAACAGCGATTGCAAATTCACGCTTGAAGAAATCGTTATACGCCGTCAAAGGAATTGCCAAAAATAGCTGACGTTGGGGGTCTTTGAATTTTAGTGCTGTACGGTAATTGATAAATTGTCCAACCGCTAAATGAAAATCAGTTATGGCTGAAGTATTCAAAAAGCTCTTGATTTCTACAGCTATTTTCTCGCCCTGGCGTTCGGCTGCGAGCAGACGTTCCGCCCCCAGATCGATTAACATATCAACTCCACCCACACTGATGGAAAGTGGGTCATCTGTAATCTGCCAACCATCCTTTTCCAAGGCAATCTTCACAACATCATGAAATTTATCCTTTGCTGACATAAAGCCCTGATAACAAACAATTATAATTATAAACGAATCGACTACCTCGAAGCCATCATCGGCATCCGCAAAGGACTTGAAAGCTTCTGAAGACACTGAAATTTATACAAGTCTTCTCTAGTTTATCTCAGAACAGTTCACGTTTACCAGTATCTCGTGACGAATTACTAACTAATGCAAGAACTTGCGGACTTGATATTCGCGACTTTCGGCGATCGGCATTTGCAGATCCCCCATTTTCGCATCCAACTCATCGATTAGACTTGGCGGCACCGAGTTCCACAACTCTTTACTTTCCCAGCGAATCAACATCACCACCTCATTCTCCACCGGATCTACCCAAGTTTCCTTACCCAAAAAACCGGGGAAACTTCTTAATGCAGCAGTCCAAACTTCTTCATCTCGCTGCATAAATGCTTCCCACTTTTCGTGAGGCACTTTAAATCTCAGCCACTCGATAACCATAAAAGTTGCCCTTTGTAAATAGCTAATCAACCATTGCCGATCGCAATTTTAACAATCACCTCAGTTCCCCGTCCCGGCTCAGAAACATATTCCAATTTACCACCATGTTTTTCTACTACTAAATGTCGGGATATTGACAAACCCAAACCGGTGCTAGTACCTGGGGGTTTAGTGGTAAACAAAGGGTCAAAGATACAACCGAGGACTTCTTGTGTCATGCCTGGTCCGTTGTCGCTAATGGCGATCGCCACTTCACTTTCCCCTACCATTTCCGTGCGAATCCGAATTTCGGGATTTGGCATTTTACCTGGGGACTCGTGAGCGGATAAATAAGCATGGTTTTTGATTGTACCAGATTTTTCGGCATTTTTTACTCCCGTTTCCACGGCATCGATCGCATTGGTTAACAAGTGCATGAAAACTTGGTTTAGATGTCCTGGATAGCAATGGACGCGCGGTAAATTACCGTATTCTTTAACTAGAGAAATTCCGGTTCGTCCGCCTTTAGCTTGGAGGCGATTTTGCAAAATCAGCAGAGTGCTATCCAAGCCCTCATGGATATCTGCCGACTTCTTTTCGGCTTCGTCAGTACGGGAAAATAGGCGGAGCGATCGCACGACATCGCGAATTCTTTCCGAACCTACCTGCATAGAGTTTAGCAGTTTCACCAAATCTTTTTTGAGAAAATCTAAGTCTAATTCTTCGATGTAATTTTGAATTTCTGGCACTACACTGGGATAATATTTTTGGTAAAGTTCCACCAATTGCAACAGTTCTTCAATGTAGCCTCTAGCGTGGCTGACATTGCCGGAAATAAAACTAACTGGATTGTTAATTTCATGGGCGACTCCAGCCACTAATTGTCCCAGAGATGACATTTTTTCCGTTTGAATCAATTGAGTTTGAGTGCGCTGCAACACCAACAGCATTTGTTCCAATTTTGCTGCTTGCTGTCGCAGGCGTTCCTCGGATTCCTGCAAAGCTGAGAGAGCTTGTTTCCTGTCTGTAATGTCCAATCCTACAAACACAGCCATGCTATTTTTTTGGTATTTTTGAGCAACTATTAAATAGGTTTTGTTTTCTCCTTTAACGCTGGCTGTTACTTCTTCCGATGTGGTTTTATCATCGCTGGCAAAAAACTTGTATACTAAATCGTTAAACTTGGAACTTGTTTCTAAAAAACCTACTTTTTGACCGACAAATATTTCAGCAGGCATTTGGTAAGCAGCAGCTAAATGGCGGTTAACTCCCAAGTACCGCAAATCGGAACTTACCCAAGAAACTAATCCGGGTACGGCATCCAAGACGGCTTGCAGTTGCTCTTTAGCTTCTAAAAGTGCTAATTGTGCTACTTTGCGATCGCAGATGTCGCGGGCGATCGCGCAGTAGTATTGTTGACCGTCTGATTCAAAATAATTGACTTTTACTTCTACGGGCAAACTTTTGCCTTCTTTGGTTTGACACAGGGCTTCAAAAGTCAGACTATTTTGTTCCTTAATTTGACTACAGTGAGTCTGCCAATCTAATAACGATAACTGGGGATTTATGTCGCTAACTTTGAGTTGTTGCAGTTCTGACTGAGAGTAGCCGAGATTGCGACAAAGAGCTTCGTTGGCGTAGCATATTTGACCTTCTGAGGTAGCGAACAGGACTAGATCGGGGCAGGTATCGATCGCCAGTTTAGTGATGTGTGCTGCTGTTTCTAAGCGATCGGTTTTGAGCTCCGATGGCAAAGGGCGATCGCCATGATGTGAGGAGATGGGATCGGCTAGGGATGAAGTAGATAGAATCAAACCTCCGATCGCCCCGTCGCTATTTTTCCAAGGTTTAAAGGCCCATTTGATGGCTTCGGCAGTGGTGCCGGGCCCGGTTTTTTTGGCGATCGATAATGTCGATCGCGCTTCGACAAACTCGGTATATTCTAAAACACCAGCCAACATAGCGCGGATAGTTTGCTGCCAATATTCCGGGAGATGAGGGAACAGTTCCCAATGAGACTTGCCGATGATATGTGGGGCACTTAAGTTACAAGCTGTTTCCCAGGGACGAGAAACAGACAGGTAGCGCATTTCACAGTCTACCATTGCTACGGCGTCAGGGGAATGCTCCACAAATCGCCGAAATTGCTCTTTACTCTCAGACACGGTTGCCTCTGTCAGTTTGTGGGTAACGAAGGTTGGACGATCGGCATACCTTTCCAGTACCTGACTTTTTTGCTTAACTGGCCTAGTTTGCACGGTTGGGGAAGTCCTCCTGATCTGTCTTGTTGGCAAAAAATCAACGCAGAAACCTGGTTTTTTGAGCAAAATACGGCGTTAAGACCTTTAATTCTGTCAAAAAACCCCGGTTTATTTGGTCAGGAGTGGGTAAATCCTGAAAAATTCTATTTAATACAAAAATGCTTTGTCCCTGATGAACTCGATCGGCTAATACCCTAGAGGGGGTCTCACCCATCATTGATATCATTTTCGATCGGGATCTGTCTATAGGCGATCGGAAAATTTCGCTTTAAATTATCAGATTCAAGTATTAACAGCCTGTTTGGGAAATGTCTAAGGGTCAGCATTCTAAGTATTATTGCGTATTGCCAGAGGGGCAATTCATGGGTTCGCGCAGATTTATAGAGACTCTGAAATTTAAGTCAGACAAATTTGTACGTAAATTCACAGGTAAAGTCCACTCTTCCTTTCCGTAATATTGCGGGGTCTAGTCTTTCTGTCGTATTGCACGTCATCAAAACTACGAGTTTTTGCTGAAATTGAATACCATGTTCATCTATGACACTTTGATACAAAGTTCCATCCAGCAAACTCAGAATATGTTCAGTTTTATTACTGCGTTGTGCTGAAACAGTCGATCGATCCTGTGCCAAATTATCAGCTTCATTGATAATAATACAAATCCGCTCTAAATAACTAGGTGGCACAAAATTTTCCACAGCATCGTGGTCTAAGATAAAAATCACATAACCAAGGGGGACTAAAATTTCCTTAGCCACGGCTTGGGTCCAGGCTGTTTTGCCAGTCCCTGGTGCGCCACTGACCAGAACAGCCAACTGATTTTGGTCAAGAATTGCCTGCTGAACACTATCTGTAAAACTTTGAACATCGGCGGGAAAAGTCCGAATTTGATACTGACTATTCACCTGTCCAACACGGCTTTTGTATCCACTCAGAATCACTGCTAAATTGTAAGTTGCTTTCCTGACCATTGGCGCAATGTTTTGGCAAATTAGAGTGTAGCGCCGCTTTCCCCTATCGTAGCTGTCTATTTGTAACCAGCAGGATGCGTCAGCCCAATAAGCATAAACACTACCCAAAACTTCCAAGCGTTCCCAGCTCGTAAATCGTTCCGGGGGATAGGAAAAATTTCTGTCCATAAATACCTGGGTAATGGCATCGGGCTTCCCCAGCAAATCCAGAATTTTGAAAATAGTAATTTCTTGGAGTTTGTTGAGAACATATTCGATGGGAATGCTGGCGCGACTGACTAATTGTACCACTGGTGTTTCGGTGGTTAGTACATCTTGGAAGCGATAATTTGGGTAAACTTGCTGGGGAGTAATGTAATCCCAAAAATCGTCAATTTCGTAACGAGTATTTTCGGAAAACACATTTAAGATATTTGCCCACCAACTATATTGATGTCGTCCCATTGCATCGGCAATATCGCTGGCTATATCTAAGGTTTTTTGAGTTAATTCCTTGGGGTCTGTCGCCACTAAGTGTAGGAAGTGTTCCCAGTCAAATTGTCGATATAGAGGTTGCCACCCCGCTCCTAGTAAGCCTCGGTTTTGAGGAGTTTTTTGAGTGTAATTGTTGTCGGAATCGTTCATATATATTTGATGCGTGATTGTTACTGATGGTTTTTGGGGTATTTCAAATTTATTTTTTTGTTCCCTAAAATATCGGACTTAACTGCTGGTTAACTGTTGATTCCTAGATATTTAGGGGGGACAAAATCAACTAGCCACACTCCATTGTTTGAACAGTAAAATGTGTAGCTATCTCTGTGCATTGCTGCGGTGTCTACAATAAAAACTGCTGGTATGCCGTGTCTTGAACCGACTCGGCGCGCCGTTTCAATTGCCGTGGATAAATGAACGTGATGGCGAGACATTTTTCTAATTCCTTCCTTGAGAATAGACTCGACTGCACTGGTAGTAGTTCCGTGATACAAAGTATCGGGAGGAATGGCTGGTGCTAATTCTAAATCAATCTCTATACTATATCCTTGATTCGCACGAATCATCGCCCCTGTGTGGTCAAAGGAAAAGCGTTGTTTGTCGTTTTGCTCTACTACTTGTTGCAGTTGATTAAGCTGAATGGGAAAGTTATGTTTTTGGCAAGCATCGAGGAGTTCGCTCACAGGAACCCAGCCACCGGAATCGAGTTGAATGCCGATGCGTTCGGGTGTGTGTCGCAGGTGTCTGCTGAGATATTTGCTGATTTTAACTAGCCGTGAATTGTTCATTTAGTTGTTTTTATTTTTAGGCTCGGTTTAGGGTTGGAAGGAAACTGGTCGGTCTCAGCTAGAGTGACATGATTCGAGCTGTTAATATTTTGAAGGTCATTGTATATTTTTCTTAACTGATCCTGATTGACTTTTTTATTTAGGCTTCGTTTGTGTATCTAAATTCACAGATATTTTTTCTCAATATGTTAATTTTCTAGTTCCTCAATACTTTGTTATCTAAACCTCAACAATTGTATTATATGTATAATACAACAAAGATACACCTCTGTCAAGGTGTAGAAAAAAAATGATGAAAATTGCTACCGATAGGAAGATGCGCCATGGATTAGTCCAGCACCATAAATTATTTATCAAGAATCAATACTTCTGTATTGAGTGCGGCAATTACACAAAAAACACCAAAAATCTCAGCAGGCGCTGAGATTGCACAGGGAATAATAACAGTAGGCAACGATGGAGGGGATAGTTATATAATTGATGTGACTCCAGACTAGGGGCGACTAGGGCGTGTTTTCTCTCCCCGGAGATCCCCCCCAACCCCCCTTAAAAAGGGGGGAGAAAGAAGCTCTTTCGTCCCCCTTCTTAAGGGGGATGCGAGGGGGATCAGGATCTGATGGATCAGGCAAGAAAACACGCCCTAGGGAGTCCCGTTGAAAATCAAAATCTAGCAAGTATTGCACTCCCAGGCGCGGTAAAAAAAACAGGGGTAATGTCTGTGGGTGTGAGTGAATAAGGTGTTAGCTATCAGGGAAAAAAACAGCAATGAATATCAAAAAGCAGATTCAGGCTCAAACAGAATTCACAAAACAGGATAGAGTCGATCGCGATGGCATTAATATTACCAAAGGCATAGACTCATCTATTCAAGAATGTTTAGATTTGAAAGTAGCGATCGACCGCTCGGCATTGGCGGTAAGAACAGATGGGAACGGAATTATCAATTATGTGAGCGATCGAGTTTGCTCGATTTCTCAATATCTGCGAAGCGAACTAATCGGTTGTCATTTTGGTATCCTCCATTCGGAAGATCAATCTTCGGCATTAATGAGAAATTTGCGGTCAACGGTGACAAAAAGTGAAGTTTGGCAAGGGGAAATTAAAAATCAAACCAAAGATGGCACTGATTATTGGGTACATGGAGTGATAGTTCCGTTCCTGGATTTTCAAGGAAAACCCTATCAGTATTTAGCGATCGGATTCGACATCACAAACCACAAAACCGAGGAAGCAGCACTAGCCCAACTCAACCGCGCCAAAGATGAATTTTTGGGAATCGCTTCCCACGAACTACGATCGCCCCTCAGCGCCATTTTGGGATGGGTGCAACTAGCGCGATCGCGGAAATTAAACGAAGCCACTACCAGTAGGGCTTTGGAAATCATCGAGCGCAACGCTCAGATACAAAACCAGCAAATAGACAATCTCCTAGATCTGTCGCGGCTGCTGCGAGGTCAAGTACGGCTCAACATGGTTCGAGTCCACCTCCCATCAGCGATCGAATCGGCGATCGACATTCTCCATCCCGCAGCAGATGCCAAAAACATCCAAATAGAAAAATCTTTCGATCCCACTATCGACTATATTTTGGGAGATGCAGAACGCTTGCAGCAAATAATCTGGAACCTGCTTTCCAACGCGATCAAATTTACCCCGAAATCGGCGGCGGGGGTAGTTCAAATCATGATGGAGTCTGTCCCGTCGGGGGTGCTGATTCAAGTCAGGGATAGGGGTTGCGGGATCGATGGTAAATTTTTGCCCCACATCTTTGACTACTTCCGCCCCGGAGATAACTGGAATAGCAAGGAACAAAACCGTCTGGGTTTGGGGCTGTCGATTGTACGCCAGTTGGTGGAACTCCACGGAGGAACTGTGTGGGCTTCGAGTCCTGGTATTGGTGAGGGGGCGACCTTTGGGGTGCAGCTACCGATTGTCAATCACCAGAATGTACCAGACGGTCGCCTTGGTGCGATCGGTAACAGGAAAAATAAAGACTCATCAGTTCCCCAAGCCTTAGCCGGAAAGCAAGTGCTGCTGGTGAAGGATAGCGCCGAGAGCGGGGAATATTTGATTTCTGCCTTAGAAGCATTGGGAGCAAAGGTAACAGCAGTCCGTAGCGTCCCCGAAGTAATGGCAGAGTTAGCAAAATCATGGTCTGACGTGTTGGTAAGCGATTTGGCGATACCGGAAGCAGAGGGCTGGGATTTGATTCGTCGCGTCAGAGCCCTGGAAATTTCTGAGCGCAGGGAATTGCTACCGGCGGTGGCGCTGACTGCTGGTGTGGCGGAAGATGATGCAGCATGGGCTCAGAAAGCCGGTTTTCAGAAACATTTGTCCAAGCCCGTGGAACTCAATCAGTTGGTGGGTGCGATCGTTCAACTGGCGGGACTTAAGGGATTTGGGAACTCCCCGTGGCTGAGGGAAAATTTCACAGCGATCGCGCCGGAATACCTTCTGGCCGGAACTAATAGTTTGCAGTCGCCAAAAAACGCAGCCGAATGTGTCGATGACTGCCGAGAATTACCGCTATTACTGGTAGTAGAAGACAACTATTTTCTACTGGCATACTTGCAAACTTTACTCACTCCTCATTACCGAGTGGCTGTAGCGCGGGACGGAGTAGAAGGTTTAGAAACTGCGAAAATATTGCGACCCAATTTAATTATCAGCGACCAAATAATGCCCCGACAAGACGGGCTGCATTTACTGAAAGAAATTCGGAATACAGCAGAATTGAGTTCAACTCCGGTCATTTTTTTGACAGCTCGCACGGGGATGGAAGCTCGGATTGAAAGTTTGGATGCTGGTGCGGATGATTATATTTCTAAGCCTTTTGATGAAAGAGAATTACTGGCGAGGGTGAGAAATTTGTTGCGATCGCACGCGGCGGAACAGCAGTTGGTAGCGCTCAACCGTCAGTTGCAGGCGCAAAAACAGCAGTTAGAAACGGTGAATGAAGCCTTGCATTATTTAGCAACCTATGACAGTTTAACTCAGGTAAAAAATCGTCGGTGTTTTAATGAATATCTCGACACTGAATGGCGGCGTTTGGCGAGGGAAGAAGCTACGCTGTCTTTGATTATGTGCGATATCGATTATTTCAAGCTGTACAACGATACCTACGGCCACCAAGCGGGGGATGAATGTTTGCGACGAGTGGCTACTGTGCTTCAGCGTTCGGTAAAACGTTCGGCTGATTTAGTGGCGCGTTACGGTGGCGAAGAATTTGTAGTAGTTTTGCCGAATACGGATATTCAAGGTGCTGCTTGCGTGGCGGAATTTATCCGTGAAGAAGTGCGGAATTTGCAGATAGTTCACGCTAAGTCTGCTGTTAGCGAATATGTGACGCTGAGTTTGGGTGTTGCTTGCTGTATTCCCGCACCGATGTCGCAGTCTGGGACGCTGATTGCGATCGCAGATGAGGCACTTTATCGAGCTAAAAAAGCAGGGCGCGATCGGGTATCAGTTGCCTCTTTTCCAGAATAGTCTCTGGTTTTTTGTTAGTTGGGAAACCAGGGCGTAAAAAAGGTGTTTTTACCTATTGATTTTTGGTGTTTTTTGGGTTATATTTTAGATAATGGGAGTGGTGACAAAAATAATTATTTTTGTCACCACTCCCATTATTAGATGATACCTAATTAACTAGGAATTGTCAACCTTTTGACCTGAAAAAAAAGGGCGATTTTTTTTAATTATTATCAAAAAAAATATCTTGAAGTGAGTTAAGTAGAAATAGAAACAAAAGAAGAGGCGATGGATAGTCAAAGCTAGAGTTGTGGCGAAGCAGAGCCAACTTGAGTGAAGGCGCAAATTAGCTTGTAACCACATAACAAATTATCACGAATTTGTCCTCTAATGTACGAAATGTAAGGAATGTACGGAATGTCAGAAAAAGGGCGATCGCCTGAAAAATTCGAGTAGATTGATTTTTCCGACAAGGGATTTTCATCTATACTATTTGGAGTATAAAAAATCTTAGTCTTCAGCAATCATCTATGAATAGGGGTTATTCGCGGTTTGATTCCCTCGCCAGCATCCTAGCAGGAACAGTAACGGTAGCAGGAATAGTCGTCTTTCCAGCAGCACCAGTTTTCGCAAAAACTCCCCAAGAAATTGCGAAACTAGCTGAATCTGTCACTGTTCAGATTAATGGAAAAACAAGTGGAGGGACTGGATTTATTATTGCCAAACAAGGCACGACTTACACTGTACTGACAGCTAACCACGTTGTGGCTGATCGGGATACCTATACGATTCGCACTAATACGAAAAAAGACTATCCAGTAACCCGTAGTGTACTATTACAGAAAGGCCAGAATGCTCCAGATTTAGCAGTCGTAACATTTAACAGCACAGAATCTTATCCTATTGTAACTTTAGGCGATTCCGAACAAGCTACTGTTGGAGCAGAAATTTTTGTATTTGGCTATCCAGGTGTTCCCGCTAGCAGAAACTACCAAAAAGATCGCAATTTTGAGTTTGTACCGGGCTTCGTTACCAGCCGAATTTCAAATCATCCCCAAGGCTATAATTTGCGCTACAATGCTCTTACGAAAGGGGGCATGAGCGGAGGGCCTGTATTTGATAGAGAAGGGCGTGTAGTTGGGATTCATGGAGAAGGCGATCGCGATTATGATAGTGTCAATGACGGAAAAAGTGTCACGGGTTTCGCCTTTACAAAAACAGGATTTAATTCAGCAATTCCTATCAACACTTTTATAGCTAAACTGTCGGAAGCTGGGTTAAATCGTTCTGCTCTTTTGGTGAATACTTCAACCGCCACTAATGCACCTCTAAAACTGAACAATCCCAATGATGCTAAGACTTATTACGTTCGAGGTTTAAGTCGGTTTGACAAGGGAGATTTGTCAGGTGCTGTGGCGGATTTTACCCAAGCGATTCAAACTCAATCCGATTATGCGGAAGCTTATTTCTATCGGGGACTGGCTTATTTTGATTTGAGACAAATGCCAAAAAGTATTGCTGATTATAGCAAGACGATCGCCCTTAATGCCAGTTATGTTGACGCTTACTACAATCGGGGGCTGGTGTTGTCGGCGATGGGAGATAAACCAGGGGCGATCGCAGATTATACTCAAGTCATCCGCTTGGATAGAAACTTTGCGGCAGCTTACAACAACCGAGGATTAGCGCTTTCAGACTTGGGCGATCAAAAAGGGGCGATCGACGATTTCAATCAAGCGCTGCAAATTAATCCCGGTCGCGCTAACACCTATTTTAACAGAGGATTGGCACTATTTCGCATCAATAACGATCGCTCTGCCTTAGCCGATTACACTCAAGCAATTCAACTCAATCCCAGTTATGCCAAGGCTTTTGCTAACCGAGGAATTACGTTGGTGAGAATGGGAGATAGACAAGGGGCGATCGCAGATTTGCAGCAAGCGGCTCGTTTATTTAGGGCTCAAGGAATGAATGCAGATGCTCAAAAAGCATTAGATTTGATCGGTCAATTGCAAAGGTAGTAAAGTTTATGATAGAATCGAAAATATGACCGTTCTAAAAACCATGTATCAAGCAACATTAACTGATGTTTCCTTAGACCCAATATTAGAGCAATTAACGCAACTTGCCCAACTAGAACCTGATTGGGATTCTTATGGTGCATTAGCAGTTTCGCCCGTTGCTTTTGTAAAAGCCTGTCAGTTGCTCATTCATGTTAAATACTCTCTTGCGCCTTTAGTTGGCGATCGGATTTTACCCTATGATGCAGCACCAATTGCTAATGGTAGTCTACAACTGGAGTGGCGGAGTCCACAGGGCAATCTAGAAGTGGAAATTAAACCCGATATGAGTTTCAGCTATCTACTAATTAAGGCAGAAGGAAACGAGAGAAAATTTGAGGAAAAAAACCAGGTGTCATTATCTGAAGTCCTGAATGTGTTGTCTCAGCTATTAATTGAATAAGTCAGGATGAGATAATGCTAGAAGAAATTGCAGATAACGATATCCTTTATCGTCGGATTCCTAACGTACATCTTTATGAGGATGGTACTGTAAAATCAGTTGCTTTTCAGGTTAGAGGAAAACCTGATAACAGTATCTCGGTTGAGTTGGCGAGGCTAACTACTCCCCAGGAAATTTTAGCTCGTGCGAGAAATCCTGACACTACAAAAGTGGGTGTTTTGGTAGCAGGATATGCCCGTTCTTTAGGCTTCATTATCCGACATGACCCATTGGAGGATAATCCAGCTCATTGTCTGATTGAGGGGGAAAACAATAAAATCAAGTGTAAACTTTTGGCTGAGGCTACAACTATTTTAACTTTGCCTGAATAAAGGCGATCGCACAATATTTGAAACAAACAAACACCAAAAAAAACCGCCCCAATCCTATTTGTGGGGCTGGGGCGGGTTTTCGAGATTGTTTGTTTCTGGCGATGATTATTCGTAAAACCCGCCCCTACAGAACGTCGTAATATAGATCGTCGTAATGCTGATTTCCCCTAAAACCTCACCGTCACCAAAATCACCCGCCGAGGCTGATTTTCCGCTTCAATAATATACTCAACCCGCCCAAAACCTTTCGGCCCCGGTTCAACTAAATCATAGCGAGATGTCACCGTACCTGCGGCTGTATCGTATTGAGCAAAAACAGCACCGGGATTTCTCCCAGCAGACGCATCGGCATCTCCTCCCCAAGAGATATTATCATCTATTCGCGATCGCGTTGGTAAGACAGAAGCGGCGATTTCTGGAGGTGTCAATCTTTGATCGGCTAAGACTTTTTGAGCGTTATGAATCGCGCACATTGTCGGCCCGGAAATTTTGGAATCGCTGTATTGATCTTCCCACTTTTGCACGAAGCCAAAGCCAACATTCGGGCCGACTTTCTCCTGTCTTTGCCGGCCCCACAAACTACTGATAGTCGTGTTCCCTGGAACACCACTGCCAGTCATGGCTAATTCGGTTCTTTTGCTAGTAAAATTGCGACTGACAAATTCTTTGTCTGCGGTGCGAATCCGGTTGGCTGCGGCTACCTCTATTTTACTGCTAACATTACTATTACCTTGTAAAATTGGTGAGAGAACGCCGGGGATGGGTTCGGCTGCACAATATTTTTGAATACCGTTAAAAACGCGATCGGCTGATAAAGCACTAATCGGAAATTCTAGGGAAAAAGCCTCAGCAGGTTTGGGGAAAAAGATGCCCGATGTGGCGGAAGCAGCAAAAGAAGCGCCACCCCAGATGACGATCCGATTAAATTGACGGCGGCTAATACTCATAATTTATCTTCTCCCTGGAGAACGTGCCCCCGGCTCAATTTGAGCTTTCATAAACCAGTAGTAACCACCGCAATTTGTGGCTCTAGCACAAAATACTTCTACTGCTAGACTTTTACCACTACTAATATTTACTAGCATTGTATTTACTTGACCGGAATCGCCTGTCTGGGAGGCTACTTGATTTCCGTCAACATAGACATCTATTCGTGCTGGTGGGGCTTGCGAAGTGTCAGGAATTGCAAACTCCAGCCGGAGAGTAGCGGGCCCACCAGGAAGTCTACAAGTCATAGCGGTATTAGGCTCAATATATAAAACAGTCGTGTAAATTTGTCTGCCGACAGAAATATCTTGTTGGTTAGATCTCCAGTTACCCGATCTGGCCACACACTTCAGGTCAGCTAAAGGAATAGGACGCTGGGCCTGTGCCACTTGTGCGCCAACCGTCCCCAACATCACACATAACATCCCAGCGAGGAACAAACCGCTGAGCCACCGCACTCGCTTCATAAAAATATCCTCTCAACACCTTAATGAATTAATATAAAGGATGAGCTGTGTAGGAAAAGTCCTGACTTTGAACAGATGACAAAATCAAAAATGTCACAATTGTACGAAATGTTAGGTATAATGAATGGCGTAAACTCCAGCTTCTCCCTAATGTATGGATATTGCAGAAGTCTTGACCCTGGCAGATCAGCTAATTTTTGCTAAGACGGGAAAGCATTTAGATTATGTGCAAGATGCTATTCTGCGGGGAACATTAGAAGACGCAACTTACACACAAATTGCTCAAGAAGTTTACTCAAGTCCAAGTCATGTCAGAAATGTCGGATCGGACCTTTGGAAAACACTTTCTAAAGGATTGAAAAAAAATATTACTAAAGCAAATTTTAGGGCAGTATTAGAAAATAGTAAAATTTATAATTATCAATCAGCAATCGTTGGCGAAAATGTAACAGTTGGTGAGAATGTAACAGTTAATCATAACCTTAACATTTGTCATGAAAAAGTGCGATCATCGCCCAAAACACCCAAAAACCCCGAACCAACAGCAAAACAGCCCCGCATCGACTTAGGCGACGCACCAGAAATCTCCACATTTTGCGATCGCACATCCGAACTCACCACCCTAGAAAACTGGATTTTAAGCCGCACCCGCCTCATCACCATCTTAGGCTTATCCGGTATTGGCAAAACCGCCCTGACACTGCAACTAATCCCGCAAATTCAACAGGAATTCGACTGCATCATCTGGCGAAGTCTCCGCGACGCGCCACCTCTTCAAACACTCCAAACCTACATAATTCAATTCCTATCGCAGCAGCAAGAAACTAACCCCCCCAACCCCCCCTTATCAAGGGGGGGCGAAGAGATTCAGCCTGCTTCTCCCAGGCGTGGCGAAGAGATTCAACCTCCGTCTCTTTCTCCCCCCCTTAGCAAGGGGGGGCTGGGGGGGGTAATAGACTATAGCGGCGAAGAGATTAAGCCTCCGTCTCCGTCTCCCCCCCTTAGCAAGGGGGGGCTGGGGGGGGTAATAGACTATTGGGGCGAAGAGATTAAGCCTCCGTCTCCGTCTCCCCCCCTTAGCAAGGGGGGGCTGGGGGGGGTAATAGACTATAGCGGCCAAGAGACTCAACCTCTTTCTCCCCCCCTTAGCAAGGGGGGGCTGGGGGGGGTAATCCACCATTTGCGATCGCACCGCTGTCTGATCATCCTCGATGATGTGCAAACAATCTTCAGCAGCCAACAACTAGCAGGAAACTATCAACCGGACTATGAAAACTACGGCCCATTCTTCAAACAAATAGCAGAATCATCCCACAACAGTTGCATAATCTTGCTCAGTTGGGAAAAGCCCAGAGAAATTGCAGCCTTAGAAAGCCACCCGAAAAATTGTCAAACATTGCAACTGAATGGCTTAGGCGAAGCAGCGCGAGAAATCTTCACAAAAAAAGGCTTAGCCGAATCAGAAAACTGGTCAGAATTGATTGAGCTTTACAAAGGCAATCCCTTGTGGTTAAATATAGTAGCTGCTGGAATTCAAGACTTATTTAGCGGCAATGTTACTGACTTTTTATCCTATAATAGCCTAGTTTTAGGAGACTTAGAATACTTATTAGACCAACATTTTCAGCGGTTGTCAGAGACGGAAAAACAAGTAATGTCCTGGTTGGCCAATCAAAACAAACCAGTCGAAATCTCCAAAAAGCCAGCCCTGCTCGAATTATCCCCTTCAGAATTCCTCAAAGCCGTCGAATCCTTGAGACGGAGGTTGTTAATCGAAAAAGTCCAAAAGGGCGATCGCACCCTCTTCCAACTGCAACCAGCCATCGCAGAATACATAAAAGAGCGCATCAAATAACCGCCCTTAGTTGAGAATTTAGGATTTTTCACAGCAACCTGGTTTTGGGGATTTTGCTATAATTTGTATCATGTAACTTAAATGCCGATGAGCTTATATGGACAACCACTTGCGGCCCCAAACTCCTCTCGTCAGCACCTTTGCACAAACCTTAGAAAATTGCTATCCCGATGCGCTAAGTTTACTCAATCCCGGTGTAGCAGAAACAGAAATCGAATTATTCAAAAATCGTTACCAACGGGAACTTCCTCAAACATTCTACGATTTTTACCGCTGGTGTAATGGTTCAGCCTATGAAAGTTTAGAGGATAATTGGCTGTTTCCTTTCGAGCATGGTAGGAGTCTTTTACCTTTAGAATGTATTGCGAAGGAGAAAGATTTTTGGGATGGGGAAAGCAAAGTTAGTTTCTCTGAATGGAAACCAGGGGAATATTGGAATGAAGCATGGATTCCGTTTATGAAAGTAGATAGTTGGTGGCTGCGGGTTGTGGATACTGAAGGCTGTTTCGGCGGTATTCCCGGACAAATCATCAGTTTTGACTACAAGAGTTATCCGTTTAGAAGTATTGAATATGATTCCTTTGACAAGTGGCTGGAAACTGCGATCGCGAAAATTGAGTCTGGGTTGTTGTTTAAAGAGTTTCATGAAATCGGGTTGGAGGAGGATAAGGCAATATTTGCGATGGAAAAACGGATCAATCCCCAGCGCCGCAGTATTGAACTAGAACCCAACAAAGTGTAAAATTAAGATGGAGTTGATAGTTGCACTTTGAATCACGACTAATACCAATTTTTTATGAAGCTGCATAGAATTCGATCCCCCCTAACCCCCCTTAAAAAGGGGGGGACAAGAGTCCAATCAAAGTCCCCCTTCTTAAGGGGGATTTAGGGGGATCGGAATATGTGCAACTTCACATTAAATTGGTATAAGCTAACAACCAATCACCAATAACAAAATGATTAAAATTTTACACCTTTCAGATATCCACATGGGAAGCGGCTTTTCTCACGGGCGCGTCAATCCCGAAACCGGTTTAAATACACGCTTGGAAGACTTCGGAAATAGCCTGAGTAAATGTATGGATAGAGCGATTTCTGAACCCGTAGATTTAGTCATATTCGGCGGGGATGCTTTCCCCGATTCCACGCCACCACCGTTTGTAAAAGAGGCTTTTGCGCGTCAATTTAGCCGCTTGGTGGACGCGCAAATTCCGACGGTTTTGCTAGTGGGAAATCACGATCAACATTCCCAGGGACAAGGTGGGGCGAGTTTGGGGATTTATCGGACTTTGGGTATACCTAAGTTTATTGTAGGCGATCGCCTGGATACTCACCGCATCGAAACCCGCAACGGCCCGGTACAGGTGGTAACATTACCTTGGTTAACGCGATCGACTTTAATGACTAAATCAGAAACCGAAAACCTTTCCGTGGGGGATGTTAACCAATTATTAACCGAAAAACTGACGATCGCACTTGAAGGAGAAATTCGCCGTCTCGATCCAAACATCCCCACTGTACTTTTAGCACACTTAATGGCAGATAAAGCCAGTTTGGGTGCAGAGCGTTTTTTAGCAGTGGGAAAAGGCTTTAATATTCCCGTCTCCATGTTAACTCGTCCGTGTTTCGATTATGTGGCTCTCGGCCACGTTCACAAACACCAAAATCTGAATGCTTCTAACAATCCGCCTGTAATTTATCCGGGAAGCATTGAACGGGTTGATTTTAGTGAAGAGAAAGAAGATAAGGGGTTTGTGCTAGTTAATTTGCAACGGGGCCAAGCTGAGTGGGAATTTTGCGCTTTACCGGTGCGGAAATTTCAGACAATTAAGGTGAATGTGGCTGAAGCGGAAAACCCGCAAACTGAGTTGGTGAAAGCGATTGGGAAGAAAGAGATAACTGACGCGGTGGTGAGATTGATCTACCAATTGCGATCGGAACAATTAGACTTGATAGACAATGCAGAATTGCACGCACTTTTGAGCGCAGCGCACAGCTACACAATTCAACCGGAATTAATCAGTCAGTTAGCAAGGCCGCGGTTGCCCGAATTGAATGCTAATAATAGTATAGACCCATTGGATGCTTTGAAAACTTATTTGGCAAGTCGTGAAGATTTGAAGGATGTTGCGGAGAGTATGTTGGAGGCGGCGCAGGGTTTGTTGGGAGGGAAAGAGGAATTTGTGGCAGATTTTTAGGTAGGGGAATTATTTAACCGCAGAGAGCGCAGAGAACACAGAGGAAGAGAAGAGAAATAGGAATAATTTCAATACTAACGGATTTGATATAACTAGAGGGAAAAATGAGAATCAATAAGATTTCAGTCACCAAACTTTTTGGAGTTTTCAACCATCCGGTTTCCTTGAACAGGGAAGATAGAATCACGATTATTCACAGTCCGAATGGATTTGGCAAAACAGCATTACTCAGGCTCATTAATGGATTTTTTAATTCACGTTACTCAGAACTTCGGACTATTCCATTTGCAGAATTTACAATAGACTTTGATGATGGCAGTCAAGTGCAAGTAACTAAATCTATCGATCGAACCAATGAAAATAAAAAAGACGAAGAATTAACGTTTCATTTTAATCGCCCTGGTGCAGAAGTAGAGATATTCTCACCAGATTTGTTAACACATCCAGGAGTAAAACTGGATTTCCATTTAAGTGCTACAGAGGACGAAGTAAATTCAGTAATTCAATTAGGGGATCAAAATACAATTACGCAATTATTCCCAAGACAAAATATTGCCATGTCCTTTATTGAAGATTTTACAAATTTAGCAAGGAGGCTTAAGCAAGAACCAAAGTGGCTGTCAGAATTAAAAAGCTCGATAGACATTCATTTTATCGAAACTCAGCGTTTGTTAACTCCGTCAAGTGTTCCTGAAGCAGCGGTAGACACGAAACACCCCTCAATGATTCCATCGGTTAGTATATATTCCCAGGAACTTGCAGAAGAGATTCAGGCAAAGCTGGCTGAATATGGTGCATTGTCTCAATCCCTTGAAAGAACCTTTCCCGCAAGAATTTTCAACAAAAAAGCACCCTCTAACCTAACAGAAGAAACACTTCGCGACAAATTAAATAAAATTGAGGAAAAGCGTTATCGTCTCATAGAAATTGGTCTTTTGGATAAAGACGAAAATCCTGATTTTCAAATCGAACAACATATTGATAATACCACCAAAAATATTTTGTCGGTGTATGTTGAAGATGTAGAACAAAAACTCATGGTTTTTAAGGAACTCGCTACTAAAATAGAACTTTTTACAAGAATTATTAAACAGCGATTTCTCTATAAAAATATGAGCATCAGTAAAGAGAAAGGTTTTACCTTTACAACGGCGGGTGGTAAGCCTTTGTCGCCGACAGACTTATCTTTCGGAGAACAGCATGAACTGGTAATGGTTTACGAGTTATTATTCAAAGTTAAACCTAACTCGCTGGTTCTGATTGACGAACCAGAAATTTCGCTGCATATAGCATGGGAAATCGAGTTTCTCAAAGATTTGCAAGCAATTATTAAGCTGGCAAACTTTGATGTTTTATTAGCAACTCATTCTCCAAGCATTATAGACGATCGCTGGGATTTGACAGTGGAATTAGCAAGGCCAGTTGAATGAAAGAACATATTAACCCTAGCTACATTGCCAACCAAATTCGCCTGCTGAGAAATCAACCTAAATTCACTGAACATTCTTTTCTAATTGCTGAGGGAGATACAGATGCGCGGGTATGGAAAAACTTGGTAGACTCAACAAAGTGTCGTGTGGAAATTGCCCATAACAAGGATAATGCTGTGAAAGTGCTCAATATCCTTGAAAGAGATAACTTTGCTGGTGTCTTGGGTGTGGTTGATGCTGATTTTGATATATTAGAAGGAACTGTTCCACTCAGTCCGAACTTGCTGTTTACAGATACTCACGATTTGGAAACTATGCTGCTGAAGTCGCCAGCACTTGAAAAGGTGCTTTTGGAACACGGTTCGGAAGACAAAATCAAGGGTTTTGGTAAAGATGTTCGCCAGACTTTATTGGAAAGTGCCAGGATTATCGGTTATTTGCGATGGGCTTCGCTGAAGTTTGATTATTGTTTAAGATTTGAAGATTTAGCTTTTAATAAGTTTATAAATAAGGAAACATTGGCATTAAATGAATCCGACTTGATGAAAGCCGTGAAAAATAACTCTCAACAACCGGGACTTAATGAGACAGAAGTTAAAACAAAGATGGATAGCTTAAAAACAAATGCTCACGATATGTGGTATATTTGTTGTGGTCACGATATGATTGCTATTTTGTCGATCGCACTTTGTAAAGCATTAGGTTCCTGTAACTCCAAGCAGGTTGAATCCAATGTACTAGAAATAAATTTAAGGCTAGCCTATGAGTCTGCTCATTTCCGGCTGACAAAACTTTATATAGCGATTCAGACATGGGAACAAACTAATCAACCCTTCGAGGTTCTACCTAACCCTTAACCTCCACACCACCAAAAATCTCGCCCGCAGCCAATCGAGTTCCATTGGCAAAATCCACCCCAGACTGCACTTTTTTACCAGCTAACTGCACCTCCCGTAATAATAATAAACCATTGCCAGTTTGGACGATCGCCCCTAAGCCCTTCACAAGCTTCACAACCGCCCCATTCTCCCCTGACAACTGGGACAAAACAGGCCATTCCCGTTCCAAAACCCTCAACTCTGGCGGTAATTGTAGCCAATATTCTGGCCCGACTGGCGCTGTAGCCATCACCTTCAGAGAATTGCCGCGAAAAGTCGTCGTACAATCGGGGTGAAAACCCCTAACTTGATTGTGAAGCGCGATCGCACTTTTCGACCAATCCAACACAAAATCAACACCCTTAATCATCGGCGCATAAGTCGCTTCTGCCTCATTTTGAGGAATAGCTTCTATTTTCCCATCCCTGAATTTAACCAAAGTTTCCACCAACAAATCCGCCCCAATTTCTGACAGCCTATCTCCCAAAGAATCAGCATTATCCAACAGCGTAATTCCCGCAAAATCCTTCAACAACATCGCCCCAGTATCCATCCCCGCATCCATCAACATCGTAGTAATTCCAGTTTCCTTTTCTCCCTCATAAAGACAGCGCTGAATCGGTGCCGCCCCGCGATACTTGGGTAAAATTGAACCATGAACGTTGACGCAAGCTATATTAGGAATATCCAGTATTTCTTGAGACAGAATCTGACCGTAAGCTACCACTACAAACACATCAGCTTCCGCAGCCCGCAGTTGGGCAATTGTTTCGGTATCTTTCTTGATTCGCGAGGGCTGCAAAACTGGGAGGCTGTGATTTAAAGCCGCCATTTTGACTGGTGAAGGCATCAATTGATTGCCTCTTCCCCGGCGTTTATCCGGCTGAGTGACAACAGCTACCACCTCGAATTCGGGATGAGTTAGCAGGCTGGATAAAGTAGGAACCGCAAATTCTGGAGTGCCAAAAAAGATAATTTTCATATAAATTTGTAATTGGTAATTGGTAATTTGTAATTGGTAATTGTTATTAGAACCAAAAACTAACAACGAACAATTAACAAAAAATAACCAACAAATGACTACTGACTAATGACTACTGACTAATGACTACTGACTACTGACTAATTGCTACTGACTAATGACTAATGACTAATGACTACTGACTACTGACTAATGACTACTGACTACTGACTAATGACTACTGACTACTGACTAATGACTACTGACTACTGACTACTGACTAATTGCTACTGACTAATGACTACTGACTACTGACTAATGACTACTGACTACTGACTACTGACTAATTGCTACTGACTAATGACTACTGACTAATGACTACTGACTAATGACTACTGACTACTGACTAATGACTACTGACTAATGACTACTGACTAATGACTACTGACTACTGACTAATGACTACTGACTACTGACTAATTGCTACTTCAATGCGGCGATTGCGCTGCCGATTGGCATCGGAACCATTATCCACCGAAGGGCGACTGTCTCCATAGCCGATCGCCACCCAATGATACTTCTCCCCAAGCACATTAGACAAATAGTTCGCCACCGCCTGAGCTCGCGCAAAAGACAAATTGCGATTATCCACCGCTTCCCCCACATTATCAGTGTGTCCAGAAACCTGTACAGTCGCCCCCTGGTAATTGCGCAAATCCGCCACCAAATTATCTAAAATCGCATTGGTTCCCACGCGCAAGGAAATACTGCCAGTATCAAACAAAACATCGCTAGGCAAAGTTACCATCAGCGCATCCCCTGCAAACACGGGATTATCGCTTGGTTGTGCCTCCGTCACGGGCTGTGGAGTAGGAGTCGCGCCAATGGCGGGTAAAGCCGGAGTGGGTGTGGTGGCTGTTTCCGGTGATGCTAATTCCCGCGACATCAACTGCAATCGTTTTTCCAAGGTTTCCGTCGGGCGACTGCTACCCAACTGGCTTTCCAAAGCAGCCGTGCGCCCGATGAGGGCGTTTAACTCTCCCTGTAACTTTCTCAAATCTGACTGCAACTTTTGTTTGACGGCGGGATTGAGTTGCGACTGCGGGCTCGGCGTAGTGGTTGGTGTTGGTAGCACCGGAATTTGCTTGGCTCGTGGGCTTTTCGCACCGGGGGTCAAATTTTGAGTAAGACGCAGGAATCTCTCGGCTAGGGGCATTTCTGTGGCGCTAGATGGGTAAATTTGGGCGATCGACATTCCCAAAACCCAGGCAAAACCGCCACCTACCCCCAGCAGTAACAGTCGAAAAATCAGCGATAGTACGAAAACACCTTTCCCCCGCGACTTGGGGACGCGAGTTGGGGGAATTGAAGGTTTTTGGTTAAAAGATGCCGTCATGGCTCCTCCCTCTCGGTACACTTACAATATCAATTTTGATACTATCATTCGATTTTAGGTTTAAGATTTGAGATTTGAGATGAAACATAAACAATCATTCCTTTGGGGTAGGCATCCTGGGTACTCTTGACAGCTTTTTTGCCAGATGTCTATTTTAGATGTGGGATTTTAAATCTGACGATTTTAGATCGGAAATCTGTTAGATAATGCAATATAACTTTTGGAAAAAACTCCATGAACGACCCTTTAAATAGCCCTTATCCCGTTCCTTGGGAATGGATCACCACTACTCATGCTAAAGTTAGCTCGACTATGGGTTCTGGCGTCCGCTACTATCGCAGTCCTTCCCTAGTTTCGGTTAATGGTGAATACGCCGCTTACAGTCGCATTGAGTTACAAGTGCAGCCGGAATTATTCCAGTGTCGAGTTAGTAGTGTCATGTTTGTGGAAAATCTGAAAACGGGGGAACTGCAAACCGTGGCTGCTGCTTCGCCACTGGCTGAAAGCGGGTTTTACGCTACTGACGAAACTGATATGTCTGGGACGATCGCCATTTTAGTACCAGTTGGTTGGAATCAAACAGGTTCCCACCTCCTCGCCCGCGAATTTGAAGCCATTTTCTGTTCTTCGGATATGTCTGACTACGCTGTCATCTGGGACAAAAATGATAATTACACCTATACTGTTGCTCCCGCTCGCAGTCTTTACACTCATGCTGTATTGTTGGGTTGGAGTCAAGTTTGTCCAGGACAAGTTTTGTTCCGCGCTGGCAATTTGGGGGAGGGAACTTGGCCTCTTTGTGCCGTTGATACGACCGGCCAAACCGTAGCTGTCAACGACGATAGAGCCCTAGTTTTCGGCACGCAAACTAGCACGGACTGGACGGAACCTAAAACTCGTTTTTAGTTATTATTTTATGACAGTATCTGTTGTTGCATGGCCCCAGAATATTCTGCTGTCAGGTCAATTGTTAGACAAATTAGTTGTTGGCATTGGCTTGATAATTTTGACTGTAATTTGTTCGTTAACCGCTTTTATTTTTATGATGATTTTCATCAAGTGGTTGCAGGCGAATTTCCAAAAATACCGACAAGATTTAATGCCGCAATTCAGAAAAAATATCAGCCATGACGCGGTTAATATATTTGAAGAAAACAGCAATGTGCCGCCATTGCAACCTGGGGAAAATCTCTACAAAAATTCCCCAGCCATCGCCCATTTATATCAGCCCATCGCTCTTTGGTATGGACGTTTAATTTTGCCATCAAAGGAACAACGGCAACCCTACGGTTCGGTTTTTTTTGAAGTATTTAACGCACCGAGAAAGTATCAAAACTTTATCGGTAAAATAGTTAATTTAAAATGGAGTACCAATCGCGAAGTTCAATTTTTTGTCCACGCTGTCACCCAAGATATTAACTTCACCAAACAGGTGGAAGATAGTAAAAAAGCGGGCAACATCCATCCAGATAGATTGAACGGATTAGCCAATGTCGGCCCTTTAGAAACTCTGGCAGGTAGTAGACTAGAAGACAACGTGACAGTGATGCTGCGACGTCCAGCGATCGCTATTCATTATAGCAGCAGCGATCGCTATGAACTCACCATCGAGCGCGAACCAGTACAAATTATCGGACGTTGGTGCGCCCTCGTCTCAATTATCCAGCGAAAAAAACCCAACAGTGACAAATTTATTGTCCGTCACTTTAACAAAAAATCTCAACAGTTTGATGGCCCTGCCGAAATCATTCGGATTCCCCAAGTCAAGCCAGACAAAAATGGAGTAGCGAGGTCTACAAATCACCAGATCGAAAAATCCCCATTAAATCCCGAAGGCTGGTACATTTACGGCGAAAAAGGTCCAGACAATATTTTTGTTGTCCAAGCAATCGAACCCCGAAAAATCACCAAACTAATCCCCGATGAAACACATTTTGGACTGCCCAAATCCCTAGCTTATTTAAACAGCAAAAATTGGCAAAATACACGCCAGCAAAAAGGGCAAGCCAAGATAGTATTGTTATCGTCGTCAACAGAAGCAGAAAACGATCGTACTTCCCCTTGGGAAGAAGGAGATATGGGTATCGTGATTCACTGTTTCGGCGGTATCGGTGGCAAAAAAGCCGAATTCGCCCCCCTGGGAATTGTCACAGGACATTTTGCTTTTGGCATAGCCAAAGTAGTGCGCGATCGATTTACCAATGAATTACGTTTTGACATAGAATACAAACAAGTGTACGCCCACAATCCCGACGGAATTATCGCCGGTGCGAGCAAATGGCAAAGTTATATGGGAGACTTGGCAAGAGGTTGGTTGGGCGATCGCCCAGTTTGCGATATCATTTGTAAATTAGATTGCGTGTGTCTTGACTACCACTTCGACAGCATCCAATTGTCACCTTTAGACGAATTAAACCAGCAATTAGATATCATGATGGCGCGTTATCGCAGCGGAGACGGTACCGGGGCGAGTTTAGTCACCCCTGCAACTTCCTGCGTGCAAGATTCCAGTCAAGCAATTTACGCTACCATCAAAAAAATCACTGCCGAAGTAGAATCAAATCCTCAGATTCAAGACTGGCTAAAAACCCATCCCACCGACGCACAAACTCAAAGATTTCAGGAATTAATAGCTTTAGGCAAAAGTTTAGAAAAAATCTTAATTCCCCTGGGCATTGTCCGTCCCGATTGGCGCAAAAACGCTAGATTAGTGGGGATTCGTGCTCACCCTAAAAAAACTCACTTCCGCCGTCTAACTAATCCAGTAAAAGCTGCGATTAGTTACCGGACCATGTTACCCAGACGCACCCAAGATGAACTTGCCAAAATATTATTAAAACAAGCATCATTCCTCTGGATAATTAGGACAAATCAAGTGGGCGGCTTTGATGCTAATATTGAGCCTGTCCCACCGACAAGGATTTAAATATTTGAGATTATAGCAAGTCTATTTAAAATCTTTTTATCCAATCTTCACCAATGCGAACTGTCAAATCAGAATCGATTTCACCAGTAGAAGCTGCCTCAATTTTACCATCCCCTAATGCTTTTTTAAGCATATTTGCTCCATCTAAATCACCTTGCTGGACAATAATTTGGCTTTGAAGCTGCTTGTCTGGCCAATCCGGGACTACCGATACATTAGAAAAGCCTTTTTTTCGGAGAAATGCTGCCACATTTTTAGCTGTTTTGGGTTGACTATTCGCGTTTTGGATAGCAATTTTGAGGTTGGTTGGTATAGCAGAATTGCCAGGATTGCGAAATCGTCCTTGGGTGAAATCCGATGTGCCTTGCTTGAAATATTGTGTCATAATGCGATCGCGCCCCGTCTTATCTAAAATCCAATAACTCCTAGAATCCCCTTCTGCTGAACTAGAACGCCCTGGCAACATCACCATTTTAAAATTATCTGGTTCTAATTGCAAACTAAAATTGGCCAGGGTCAATATTTCCTGAAAGTTCAAATTAGTATTGACATATTTTTGCATGACTCGAATAATTTGTGGTATCTGGGGTAATACCGATGGACTTCCGAGGCGATTTCGCATCGCTTGAATCAAAGATTGCTGGCGTCCAATGCGGCCGATATCTCCCAAACCGTCATGGCGAAATCTAGCAAATTGCTCTGCTTGTTCTCCGTTGAGAGTTTGCCAGCCCTGTGCTAATTTGATGGTTAACTTTTGAGCATTATCTTGATAGGACATGGTGTGAGGTACAAATACTTCAACTGGTCCCAATAAATCGACTAATTCCCGCAAGGCACCGGTGTTAACTCGCAGGTATCTATCGATAGTGATATTGTTCAGCATACTGCTAATTAATCGTAAGGCTAAGGCTGAACCTCCTTTAGCATTTGCTTCGTTAATTTTGCTGAAGCTAATTCCGGGGACTTCGATTTTTGTATCTCGCGGAATCGAAAGTAAATTAATAGATTTATCTCTAGGATCGATGCGGACTAGGAGTATTGTATCGCTGCGCCCGTCAAATTTTTTCGGGGAGTTTAGAGAAGTTTTGGGTACGCGGTCAACACCCATGATTAAGATATTAATTGGCCGTGAGAGTCGATCGCCCGCAGCAGAGGATGAGATATCATTAAACCCTGTAGCGTCTAAGACTTTACTCATTATTTGCGGTTCCACGGGGGCTAAGAGTGCGCTAATTGCCGCGATCGCTGCGGAGACTGCTGCTAGGATCGACAGCACAAATACCCCAAATAGATACAGGGTGTTTTTGGGCTTGTTTCGAGATAGGCGATCGACTGGTTTAAATAAGTTTCTTGTAAAGATCGACAAGTTTTTCATTGACTTGTTTTTAAATTATGGTATTTTTTCAGCTTTGCAGTATAATTTCGGCGGTGCTGTGGTAAAATATTTGAACAAAGCTGGACAAAGCCAGCCTTCCATATTTTTCGATTCCCACCGATACCAGTTGCCGCCGTATTCTTCTCTTAACAACAACATTTCTGCTTGATATCCGGGAAAAGGATTCATACATTATATTATGCGGTCTGCTACGATTGTGGTGAAATCTTTCCCAAGCTGACAATTTTATGGTTGTAAGCAAAAGTTGCACTTACGTCTCTCCTGAAGATTATTTAGCAAGCGAGAAAATCAGCCAAATCAAACACGAGTATAGACAAGGTGAAATCTATGCAATGGCTGGAGCAAGCAAAGCTCATGTGATTATTACGGGAAATATAGGAACATTACTGAGAAATCATCTTCGGGGTACTGGCTGCATACCTTACATTGCAGATCTGAAAGTTATGCTCAATACATCAAATTTTTATTATTATCCTGATGTAGCGGTGAGTTGTGATGAACGGGATAAAAATGCTGCGGAAGATTTCCTTTGCTATCCGCGCCTAATTGTCGAAGTTCTGTCGCCGACAACAGAGGCTTTTGACAGAGGTGAAAAGTTTGCTGATTACCGCGCTTGTGAAAGTTTACAAGAATATGTCTTAATTAATCAAGAAAAAGTTGGTGTTGATTGTTTCCGCCGGAATCCAGAGGGTTTGTGGGTGCTTTATCCTTACATTCAAGGGCAAGAAGTTGAGTTAAAGAGTGTTAATTTTAAATGTGCGATCGCCTCAATATATGAAGATGTCATCGGGCTTGGTTTATTTTAACTAAGGGCTATTTTTTTTTCCCAGCTTTCCAAGTGCCACCATAGGCGTACAAAGGATTATTTTTACTTAGGGATTCCCAACACTTAAGACATACAAAAAACCACAGCCCCGATTCATCATACCGCACACGGTAGAGAATCGGGGCTGCTAGGAAACAAAGATCGCAATTTTTAATCCTAATTGCTCTAGCCATGTTATACCAAATCCTCTCTTCACCGGAATTATTAAACTCTCTCTTCTCTTCCTTCGCGTCCTTAGCGCCTTCGCGGTTAAATCACCTGACGATACAACCGGAATTGATATTACTTTATGTTAAGCAATAACCGACTCTTGAGGGCGGGCAAAAATCATTCTGCCTGCGGTTGTTTGCAGGGCACTGGTAACAACAACTCTAGCTTCAGCACCAACGTAGCTGCTACCAGCTTCCACGACAACCATTGTGCCGTCATCCAAGTAGCCAATTCCTTGAGAAGGTTCTTTGCCTTCTTTGCGGATTTTGAGATCGATGGTGTCTCCTGGTAAATAAGTGGGACGGACGGCTTGAGTCAAATCGTTAATATTCAAAACAGGCAGTTTTTGAACGGTAGCTACTTTCGATAAATTGTAATCGTTGGTGAGCAAAATGCCGTCGATATCTAAAGCAAAACGGACTAATTTGGCATCGACTGTGGCAATATCTTCGTAGTCAGCCGAGTGAATTTGAATCCGTTCTGGATAAGTTTCTTTGATGCGGTTGAGAATATCTAAGCCGCGTCTACCTCGTACTCGTTTTTGGTCGTTGGCGGAATCAGCTATTACTTGCAATTCTTGGAGAACGAATTGGGGGATGATAATTTGACCTTCGAGAAAGCCGGTTTCTAGTAGATTTTCAATTCGCCCGTCAATAATGCAGCTTGTATCGACAACTTTGGCACTGGCTGGTTTAAAAGTACCCTCAGCCATTAACACTGTGGTGTCTAAGCTTTTGGGGTTGATCAGTCGCAGGAAAGCGCGGCCGTGGGTGTCGGTTAAGCTGACTCCTGTAAAACCGAACATGACGCTACCTAAGACTGCGACTAGAGGTTTGATGAAGCCAAACTCGCGGGGAATTGGTAGCAGGAACAGGGGGGCTAGCATTAAGTTGGCTACTAGGAGTCCGATGATTAAGCCGATCGCCCGTGTCAGCAGCATTTCCACCGGCATATCGCGGAATTGCTTTTCTACCCGTCGGTAGGTAGTTTGAGCCACTAATCCTAGCACGAAGCCGATTAATGCCCCAAAGGCGCCGAGTACGGAACTTAAACCTTGTATATTTGTAACTTGTTCCAACAAGTTAGTGGGTAGGAGCTCGACTCCATAAAAGCCGATGCCTCCGCCTGCGATTATGAATGAGATAATTATGATTGCGTCTAGCATTGTTCGAGGTTAATGAATTTGTTTACATTATATCTTTCCCGTGCGGATAGTTTTTTCTGGCTTTCGGACGGATATCGCTATATTTACTGATTAATTTTCATAAACTTATTTTTCGCGCTTGTCACTTTTGGGGGATGTGCGATCGCCCTGTAGGCCATTAGTCGCCGGCGATCGCATCTACAAAATTGCTCGATGGGGGCGGATGCGGCGGTCGCTTCGGGAATTACTGCTACTCAAAACAGTTTGTGGTTAAACTGAAATAGGCGATCGCCTATTTCTCATTCAGTTAACAAACTGTCATAAAATACATAATTATTATTGAAATTTTAATTAAAAGTTAAGATGAGAAATTACAATTTTCAGGTGATCTTGAATGAAAAATACCACAGATTATTTAACATTTGAAGGGGACAAAGGGGTGCAAAGGGCAAATTATGGGATTCCCAGTTCGGCTTACCTGCACATACCTTTTTGTCGTCGCCGCTGTTATTACTGCGATTTTCCGGTGTTTGTAGTGGGCGATCGCAAAAATGGCGAGAATTCCGGCACAATCGTGCAATACGTAGAGGTCCTAGGTCAAGAAATTCAGAAAACGCCAAATA